>JANTGR010000013.1 GCA_024762875.1 Sulfurospirillum sp. | reverse complement strand
TTTATTTCTCTACTCTCACTGTTTTGAAAATCTTTTGGCAATACTTTGTAGCCGTCTTTGGTGGTTAAAACACCATCGCTGTTGACAAGAAAAGAACTTTGCTGTGTCAATCTGACACCGTTTGGCGTATCCACAGCAAAAAACAGATCACCACTTTGCAGTGCAAAATCAAGAGTATTTCCAGTCTGCTTGCTCACACCTGCTGAAAAATCTGTGACCTGTTCCACAATACTTGGGACTCTGTTAACAGAGCGGTTAAAGAACTTCGCTGCTTCAGTGGTATGATTTTTAAGTTCCAACTCATCACGTTTTGTTTGGTAGAGTCTCTCAAAATCACCGATAACTAGACCGTCACGTTTAAATCCTGACGTATTCACATTGGCTAAATTGTTGGCTGTAACATTAAGCTGGTTAAACTGCGTTACCATGGCACCAGTCACTTGATAATATCCGTTTTGCATCAAACCTCTTTATACGATAGAATCTATTTTCTATACTTCATTTGATAATAAAAAGCACATACTGTTCCCAAAACTTTCTCTATTATTTTTGTCATAAATCAATACGGTATGTCAATATTTTTTACTGCAGGTAAAATAAAAATAGCCGATATACTAAAACAAGCTTAAATAAAGCTAAATATTTACATGTTATAAATTTTAAGGAAAAGTAGTTAAGTCATTTTAGATATAATTTATGACTTTTTGTAAAAAGCATTTTACATAACTACAATCAATATTCCTTAAATTGGGAGGGAATGGCACTATATGGCTGCAAAAGATTTAAATACAGCATTAGAAACACTAATCATCAAAAACAAAGACGGATATATAACGCATGAAGCTTTAATGGAGCTTTTTAGCAAAGCACCTACAGCGGCCAATGCTAAAAAAATTCTTGCTTTATTGAAAAAAGCACAATCCAAGCTGCTCACATCAGCTGAAGTTGCAAAACTCAATAATCTCAAAGAAGCACAGGCACGAGAAGAAGAAGCACATAAACTGCAGGAAGATCAACTTGAAGAAGAGTTTGATTTAGCCAAAGAAAAAGAACTTTTAGAGTGGTCCAGAAGTGATTCTCCCGTTCGTATGTATCTTCGGGAAATGGGGCTAATCTCTCTTTTAACCAAAGAAGAAGAGATTGAAATCTCCAAAAAGATCGAGCTGGGTGAAGATATCATCATCGATGCTTTTTGCTCTGTACCTTATCTGATTGACTTTATTTTGGATTATAAAGATGCACTGATCAACCGTGAAAGACGGGTCAAGGAACTCTTTAAAAGTTTTGATGATGAAGGCAGTGACAGTGACGATGAAGAAGAGAGTGAAAGTGACAATGCACCAGCTGTAAAAAAAGACAACTCTCGTGAAAAAAAAGTTATCGCCAGCTTCAAAGCTTTGGAAAAAGCAAAAAAAGAGTGGGTAAAAGCAGAAGCATCAACCCATATCGATGATAGTCACAGTGATGAAGAGAATATGCATGCACTGTTACAACTGGCATATAAGAAAAAGCTTTTAAAAGAAGCACTGATTGACTTGGGTCCTACCAGCAAACTGATCAATGAATTGGTCAAATCAATGGAAACAGCACTCAAAAGTGACAGCGGCTTTGACAAAGAGTTGAAAAAACTTGAGTATAAACTACCGCTTTTTAATGAAACACTCAGAGAAAACCATCAAAAAATCTTAGATGACATCATCAATATGTCCAAAGAAGACATCCTGGCTGTAGTCCCCGAAGCAACGATGGTATCTACCTATATGGAAATCAAAAAATTGATTCAGACCAAAGAAGCCAGTAAAGACAGTTTTGACCTTGAACCAGAATATTTAAAAGAGATACTGGAACAGATAAAACGGGGTAAAGCTATCGCGGACAAAGCAAAAACGCGTATGGCAAAATCAAACCTCAGGCTGGTTGTTTCCATTGCAAAAAGATATACCAACAGAGGGCTGCCATTTTTGGATTTGATTCAAGAAGGCAATATCGGTCTGATGAAGGCTGTTGATAAGTTTGAGTATAAAAAAGGATACAAATTTTCAACCTATGCAACATGGTGGATTCGTCAAGCTATCAGCCGGGCAATTGCTGATCAGGCAAAAACGATTCGTATCCCTATTCATATGATTGAGACTATTAATCGTATCAATAAGATCACACGAAAACACCTGCAGGAATTTGGAAAAGAGCCTGATCTTGATCAAATTGCTGAAGAAGTGGGACTCTCTGTCGATAAAGTCAAAAATGTTATCAAAATCACCAAAGAGCCTATCTCTCTGGAAGCGCCTATCGGTAACGAAGAAGATGGTAAGTTTGGTGACTTTGTAGAAGATAAAAAATCAGTCGCACCGATAGAATTTATGCTCAAAACAGATCTTAAAGGTCAAATAGACGGAGTCCTGGATCAACTCAATGATAGAGAACGTGCAGTAGTACGTATGCGTTTTGGTTTAATGGATGATGAAAGTGATAGAACACTGGAAGAGATTGGCAAAGAACTTTCTGTTACCAGAGAGCGTGTCAGACAGATAGAAAACTCCGCTATTAAAAAACTCAAACACCCAAAAGTGGGAAGAAAACTCAAAAACTACATCGAAGAGTAAAAACTTACGCTTTATCTCTTATCATGATAGCTGTGATAAGCGATGTGAGTGGTATCACAAAGAGACCACTCACATAGGCCCATATCTCAAATAAGTGATTATTGACCAAATATAAAAAAGCCACAAACAAAAAAAGATAAGCCAAAAGCCTGAAGGGCGAAAAAAATCCAGAGGCCGTTTTGGATAGATTGGATGCAGTTGTTTTCAAACTGGTCACTTTTGCACGCTCCTCTTTAATGACAGCTTTTAAATCTTTTTCATGCGGCTGTGTATCTTCACTGTATAGATCAAATGGATCGTCTATTTTATCAACATCATCTCTGGCATCAAAATTTTCATTTTCCAGGGCAATCCGTTTTTCAATGACTCTCTTATAAGAATAAAAGGCTGCCAATGTCACCAATAAAGAAGATACAAATGCCAGCTGTGTATTGATCAGCCAGTTCTTTCCCTGATAAAGTGCTATCATGATAAGCAGCGTATCTAAAATAACAGCTATCATGATAGACTTTTTAATAGGCATCATCCCAGTCATCATCATCTTTTTTTTGATTGTAGTGTTTATATCTGGGATCATCTTTAAGGCTGTCCAAATCAGCTTTTTGTTTTTGGTAGGCCCGATAGACATTCAGTCCTGCTGCAGCCACGCCGATAAAAACACCTACCCACAAGAGCCAAAGCTGTCCAAATATATTTTTTAAAAGTAGCCCCAGGCCTACACCAATCAGCACCGCAACTACCATGGATATACCTAAAGAGAGCTGTTCTGCTCCCTCTATAATTTTACCCAGTTTTGGTTTTTCCTCTTCACTCATGCCAATTGTCCAAAGACTTTTTTGGATTTTTCGATGACACTGTCTATCATCTCTTCATTCATTGCAGCACAGATAAAACCTGTTTCAAACTGACTGCAGGCAAAATAGACACCTTCAGCAAGCATCTTTTGATGAAATGCTGCAAACATGGTGGTATCACTTTTCAAGGCATCATCAAAATTTTTCACAGGCTGATCGTTGAAAAAGAAACCAAACATACTCCCTCTGACATCAACCTGCAAAGAAATCCCCTGCTCTTTGGCAGCTTCCTGCATCCCCACAACCAATCTTTTTCCAAGACTCTCAAGTCTATTATAAAGTGTCGTATCACTTTGCAGCTGTTTCAAAGAAGCCAGTCCAGCCTGCATAGCGATTGGATTACCGCTGAGTGTACCTGCCTGATAAACAGGTCCATCCGGTGAAAGAACATTCATAATTTCTGCACGCCCTCCAAAAGCACCTACAGGCATACCCCCGCCAATCACTTTGCCAAAGGTCACGATATCCGGTACCACTGATGTATGTCCCTGTGCCCCTTTTAAACTGGCACGAAAACCACTCATCACTTCATCAAAAATCAACAATGCGCCTCTATCATGACAGAGTGTGGCAAGCTCTTTTAAAAATGCTTCATCAGCCGGAATGAGTCCCATATTACCGGCAATTGGTTCAATGATTACACAGGCAATATCGGATGAATTGTCAAAACATTTTTTCACACTCTCGATATCATTGTAAGTTGCCAGCAGTGTATGCTTTGTCAAATCAGCAGGTACTCCCGGAGAAGAAGGCGTTCCAAATGTAGCCATACCACTTCCCGCCTGAACCAGCAGCGAATCACTGTGCCCATGATAACATCCCTCAAATTTAACGATATCATCTCTACCGGTGAAACCACGTGCCAAACGGATAGCCGACATCACGGCTTCTGTTCCGGAAGAGACAAAACGGACTTTGTCTATATTATCAAAAAGGGTGCAAATATCTTTTGCCAAATCTGTTTCAACCAGTGTCGGTGCACCAAAACTCAGTCCGTCTTTGACCGCTTCCAGTACAGCATTTTCAATCGTTTTATCTCCATGTCCAAAGATAAGCGGTCCCCAGCTCTGTACAAAATCAATATAATGATTGCCATCGATATCAATCAGTTTGGCACCTTCGCCCTTCGCAATAAACAAGGGGGTGCCGCCTACACTTTTAAATGCACGTACAGGTGAATCTACACCACCGGGAATCACTTCTTTTGCTTCATTAAATGCTGCTATACTTTTTTTAATTGACATCGCTTACAATTCTCTCTTTCTCATTTGTTTTTGTTAAATAATAATATAAATAGGCTTTTTCTTTATCTGTTAGAAAATAAACAGGCATCAGATTGCTCTTTTTCTCAAAAGAGTTATAAAAACGTTTAATTGGGATATTGTTGATTTTAGGTGCTCTCAGTTCCACTATTTGACCATCTTTGATAAAAGAAGAGAGTACCATTCCTTCACCATGTTTACCGTGACATTTGTCACAGCCTATCCCTCTGGGATTTTGGTATAACATCCTGGCATATTCATCTTTTGTGATAAAATCAGCCTGCCCTGCTGCCACCCATCCCCATAGAAACACTATCATGATAAGCAGCAATTTTTCTCTCATTTACCCTCTTTAAAATTTAAATGCTATAATACCAAAATTTTTATAAAGGCAGTTGATGCAAATCTTAGACGGAAAAGCACTTTCAGAAAAAATCACAAACCAAGTTTCCAAAGAAGTAAAGCAGCTCAAAGAAAAAAGTATTACTCCAGGTTTGGCAGTTATGCTTGTCGGTAACGATCCTGCAAGCCATGCGTATGTCAGTATGAAAGCCAAAGCCTGTAAAAAAACAGGTATCTACTCTATCGTGCATGAGATGCCAGAAGATATCTCCCAGGAAAAGATACTTGAAACAATCAGCATGATGAATAAAAATCCCAATATCAATGGCATTTTAGTGCAACTTCCCCTCCCCTCACATATCGATGAGGAAGCTGTTTTAGGTGCAATAGATCCGGTAAAAGATGTCGATGGTTTTCATCCTTGTAATGTCGGAAAACTGGTACTGGGTATGGACTGTTTTGCCCCTTGTACCCCACTGGGCGTGATGAAACTGCTGCAAGAGTATCAGATTGATCCAAAAGGACTGGATGCCTGTGTTGTCGGTGCCAGCAATATCGTGGGAAAACCAATGATGAATCTCATCCTGAATCAATTTGCCACTGTTGATATCTGCCACATCCATACTAAAGATCTCAAGGCGCATACTTCTAGAGCCGATCTACTCATCGTTGGTGTCGGAAAAATTAATCTCATCACTGCAGATATGGTCAAAGATGGCGCCATTGTCATTGATATTGGTATCAATAGAAACAGTGAAGGCAAACTGGTCGGAGATGTGGATTTTGAACATGTCAAAGACAAATGCAGCTTTATCACACCCGTTCCAGGAGGTGTTGGCCCCATGACCATTGCCATGCTGATGCAAAATACACTCAAAGCAGCCAGGGAGGAAGTATAATGTTAAAAAAACTACATGCTTTTTCAAGCAGCTGGACTGGTACTGTTATCATTGTCTTACTCATTATCTTTTTTATCGCACAGGCTTTTGTGATTCCCAGCGGGTCCATGAAAAGAACCCTGCTCATAGGTGATCACCTTTTTGTAAAGAAATTTGCTTACGGTATTCCTACACCGCACATTCCCTGGCTTGAAATTCCGGTATTACCCGATTTTAACAACAATGGACATTTAATCAGTGCCAAAGGCCCAAAAAGAGGAGATATTGTCGTTTTTCGCTACCCTCCTGAGCCTAAAACACACTTTGTCAAGCGCTGTGTCGCAGTTGGCGGTGATAGATTGCAAGTCATCGATAAAGCGCTCTATCTGCATCCACATGAAGGTGATGACTATATCAGGGCACATTATGATCCAAACACACTTATCACCATAGAAGGGGTACTGTGGGTCAAAAATCCTTATATGAAAAAATTTTCCGGCATCCAGCATGATGACAGTATCACGCCTGGGGGGCCTTACCCCGAGCCTATATTTAATCTCTATGAAACCACTGTCCCAAAGGGTGAGTATTTTATGATGGGTGACAATCGTGACCACTCCAATGACAGCCGATTTTGGGGAACAGTACCCTATTCACTGATAGAAGGAACACCATGGTTTGTCTATTTTTCCTGGGATAAAAATTATAAGATACGCTGGAATAGAATCGGACATTTTGTAGACACTATCGAAAATGATCCGCACTTTATCGATCCCAATGAATCATTAGAATAATGCCAATCACGGAAATCATCAATATCACAGCTATTATTCTGGCATTGATGGTTGCCATCATCGGGCATGAGATTATGCATGGGCGTGTGGCATATCATTATCATGACAGCACCGCAAAAGAACAGGGACGATTGAGTATCAATCCTCTGGTACATATCGATCCAATCGGTACTATTTTGGTGCCGGCACTGCTTTATTTTTCACATGCCGGATTTCTCTTTGGCTGGGCTAAACCGGTCCCGATAAATATCCGCACTGTTGTTCAAAATGGTGGTTATAATGGTGCAATCGCTGTCAGCCTGGCAGGTATTACCTACAATTTTACGCTGGCAATCATTTCTGTTATGGCGCTGAAGATGCTGCCACAAGTCCACAGTGAATTGACTTTCTTTTTAAAGGCATTTTTAACCTACAGTGCTATTTATAATATCGTACTGGGTATATTCAACCTTTTTCCTATTCCTCCACTTGATGGTTCACAGGCATTGGGATTTCTCTTTAGAAAGGCAAATTGGCACAGGGCAGCCGGCTATCTGGATGCCGTGGGGCAGTATGGTATGATTTTGCTGATTATACTCATTGCCACTCCTCTTTCTTCTTACATTTTTGCCCCTATGGAGCTGCTCATTGGTTATTTGCTGAAACTCTGATGGGGATGCTCTTGAGTATAGGATTATGAACGACTCTGCAGCCGTTTACGGTGAAGCCTTAGTGAATAAGCATATACTCAAGAGCGTCCCTATTTTGTTACCAGCCTTTACAGTCAATATAATTTAACCTAATTTTATATCTTTTTTTTCCTGCCTTACAAAAAATAAGAGTATGCTAGAAATAAGAGATAAATAGAAAGGCTCAACATGCATTATCAACACTTGAAAAATTTCATCACTGAGCGTGTCAGACAAAATGATATCTTTGTCCCTGCCATGATCCTCTTTTTGGTCAAAAACAAAGGGGAAGGTGACACCAAACAGATTGCCAGACTTATTTATATATTTGATTATAAACATGAATTGGCATATTATGAGAGTATCGTAGACAAATTTGCTGCTGTACTGCTGAGTGAGTACAATATCATCACAAAAGAAAAAGAGAGCTATAAACTCCTCACCTGGCCTTTAAGTGACAGCCAGATCAATGATATCATCAAGCGATGTTCCAAGGTTTCCAATGGCTTTTTCAGCAATATAGAGGCAGCTAAAAAAGAAAAGTTAAACTCTTAACTCTTCTTTGTAGTTGTACCCCTCTTTATCGAGTCTTTCTCTGATCATTTGCTGATGCTCTTCACCACGTGTTTCCAAAGCAAGCGTGACATTGGCATCTCCATAGGAAAGAGAAGTAGACGTTCTATCATAATCAATTTGTATAATATTGGCATTAATCTCATTTAAAAGATCTGTCAAACGCATCAAAGATCCTGGTTTATCAGTCAAGGTGATGATAAACTTCATCTTTCTTTTGGCTTTGATCAAACCTTTTTCTATGATCAGTGACAGCATCTGTACGTCAATATTGCCGCCACTTAAAACCGTGGCAATTTTACTGCCCTTTTCAAAAGCAAATTTTTTATGCATAATAGCTGCTACACCTGCTGCCCCACCGCCTTCTACAACCAGTTTTTGACGCTCTAGCAAAAATAGTATGGCTGAAGCTATCTCTTCATCATCTACTTCTATCACATCATCTACCAATTCTAATATATATGCCAGATTTTTCGGGGTAACATCACGTACTGCAATACCGTCAGCTATTGTGCGTACGCTCACAGAGTCAATTGCTTCGTGCGCTTTAAATGAATGATACATTGCAGGTGCACCTGCAGCGACAACACCAATGACTTTGATCTTTGGATTGATAGATTTGACAGCAGAAGCAATACCCGATATCAATCCTCCACCACCAATAGAAACAACGATATAGTCCAATTCCCTGCATGCTTCCAGCATCTCCAAGGCAATAGTCCCCTGCCCTGCCATCACCTTTTCATCGGCAAAAGGATGGATAAATGTCAAACCGTCTATTTCTGCTTTCTTTATCGCATAGGCATAAGCTTCATCATAATTTTCACCGTGTAAAATGACTGTGGCACCTAATGATTTTGTATTTTGCACCTTTAGAAGCGGTGTGGCCTCAGGCATGACAATAATAGAGGGGATATTAAAGATTTTTGCACTATAGGCAACACCCTGTGCATGATTTCCAGCACTCGCGGCTATTACACCCTTTTGTTTTTCACTTTCAGACAAAGAAGCTATTTTGTTATAAGCACCACGCAGTTTAAACGCACCCGTCAGCTGTAAGTTCTCTTTTTTTAGATATATCTCTGCATCAACACGTTCACTTAATAGTGGCGCATGCGTAAATGGTGTCTTAACAACCACACCTTGTATACGCTTTTGAGCCTCTTCAATCTCTTTCAAATCTATCATGATACTCCTACAATGCCCGATGTTCGACCATGGAACACTTGTTTTGTACTACTTTCAATCCTAAATCTTTTGCTCTTTGCGCTGCGGCATTATTCACGATACCTTTTTGCAGCCATAAAACTTTCACATCATCTCTTTTTTCGATCGCATCAACGATACTGTCTGCCACTTCCGCTTTACGAAACATATCTACCATATCTATGCGTTCAGTGACTTCAGACAAAGAGCGATACACTTTTTCACCCAAAATCGTCTCTTCTTTGGGATAAATAGGAATGATCTTATAACCCTGCGCCTGCAGGTATTTTGCTACTTTGTGACTATCTTTGTCTTCTTTGGGAGAAAGCCCCGGAATGGCTATTGTTTTAACACTCTCAAATATTGCTCTCATCTCTTGCGGGTTTTCATTGACTGTCGGAAATTCACACTCCATTTTTTGCTCCTGTTTTATTATTTTCTAAAATAAGCTGCCAGTTATCATCTCATCATGATAACGTTTAACTAAACCACCCTTTGACTTTATCCAACACACCGTCAAACTTGCTTTCACTCGGTGTACTTTCATAGCCAAAAGATTCACCCAGTTTTTCCAACAGTTCTTTTTGTTCATCATTGAGTTTTTTAGGATAGATGATTTTGATCTGCGCAATCAAATCACCTTTTCTTCTTCCATGTACATTTTCAACACCTTCTCCTCTTAGGACAAACTGTTCTTTATCCTTCACACCCTGCGGTATCTTGATCTCTTTTTTGTCTCGCAAAGTCGGAATCTCTATCTTTCCACCCAGTGCAGCCTGGGTAAAAAAGAGCGGTACTTCCAGGTAGATATTATCTCCATCCCGGATAAAATGTTCATCATCTTCTACCAGTACCAGCAGGTATAGATCCCCACGCCGTCCATGCTTACCGATATTGCCTTTCCCTCCGACACGCATACGGTTACCATGGTCGATGCCTGCAGGAATCTGTACTGTTGTTGTTGCTTCTTCTTCTACAAAACCTTCTCCATGGCAGTCACTGCAGGGATTGTGTATCTCTTTGCCGCTGCCGCCACAGACTTCACAAGGCTGTGCAAATGTCATAAATCCCTGACGGTAATAGACTTGCCCCTGCCCTTCACAGGCACTGCAGGTACCTGGGTTTTTGTCTCTGTCACCTGTTCCTGCGCAACTCTCACACTCTTTTTTATAGTGGTATGTGACCTCTTTTTCACAGCCAAATACTGCTTCATTGAAGGCCAGTGTCACCTCAATCTCTACATCCAGAGGATATTTTTCATGTTCGCTGCGTCCTCTGCTGTTGAAACCGCCACCAAAGCCACTGCCAAATACAGACTCAAATATAGCACCCAGATCATCCATATTCATGCCGCCTGCACCTTGAAATCCCTGACCTTCAAGTCCTGATTTACCATAGCGGTCATATATCTCGCGTTTTGAACTGTCACTGAGAACCTGATACGCTTCATTGACCAACTTGAACTTCTCTTCCGCTTCTTTGTCACCCTGATTTCTATCGGGATGATACTTCATCGCCAATTTTCGATATGCCTTTTTGATCTCTGATCCGTCACTGGATTTTGAAACTTCCAATATTTCATAATAATCAACTTCTGTAGCCATAGTACCTCACTATTTTTAATCCTATTTTATCAAAAAATGCGTTAGTTTCTCTTAACCAGGAAGACAATAGAGTATAAAAAAGAGGCAAAATACTTCAAAAATAATGACATTAGTCGATATTGTGGGTATCAAACACTAGGGAAAGGATATAAATGGAGCATGCAGGATTAAAAATCGTAACAGACGATACACTAAAAGAGTTGAGAAGTTTTGATGTTATTACACCAGACCTCTATACAGATGCATTTCAATCAAGACTTAAAGGAATGGGTGTTGATGCAGATTTGGATATTTTGACACAAAACAACGTGCCGCTTATTTTGGATAAAATTTTAAAGATCCAAAAAGAGACACAAGAAGGAACACAGGAGTTAAAAGACAATATCGACTTG
This sequence comes from Sulfurospirillum sp., assembly GCA_024762875.1. Classification (GTDB taxonomy): domain Bacteria; phylum Campylobacterota; class Campylobacteria; order Campylobacterales; family QNZT01; genus JANTGR01. Next base: position 18,529 of record JANTGR010000013.1, on the reverse strand, counting down.
GCGACTGTAGCAATCAATGACAAAGATGAAAAAGCACTGGCGGCCATCAAAGTCCATATGAATGCACTGCAAAATCGTATCAGCGCGCTAGAAGAGCAGGTCTATATCGATGATTTGACAAAAGCACACAATAGAAAATGGCTCTTTGACAAAATACTGGAAGATGATAAATTTAAGCAAAATGGTGTCTTGACTTTTATCGACCTGGACAAATTTAAAGTCATCAATGATACCTACGGCCACATCGCCGGAGATAAAGTACTTTTTCTTATCTCAAATGTTTTACAAAAACTCGAAGGTGTAGATGTCATACGATTTGGCGGAGATGAGTTTATCATGATCAGTTTCGATAAAGAGTTGGCGTATATAGAAAATTATATTACACAGATCAATGAAGGTTTTAAAACAAAAAGTTTTAAATTTCAGGGGCATACTTTTAAAGTCTCTCTTTCCTCCGGTTCATCTGCATTTGAAAGCGGTACCAATTTTCATGAAATTACCGGAATTGTTGATGAAAAAATGTATGAGGCAAAACGTCGTAAAAAAGAAGCTGAAGCTACGGCATAGCCTTCAGCGCTTTTATATCCTGGGATATTTGTATTTTTAAATCTCCCAGATTTTCAAACTTTCTGTTTTCTCTTAAAAAATCATCAAAAAAAACTTCTACTTCTTTTATATCCCCACTGATATCCTCATCTACGATATGTGTTTCAACACTAAAGGCGGCATCTGTACTCTTACGATGCCCGATAAATGTAACAGACGGATAATCCTGCCCGTCAATTTTTGTATGTGTGGCATACACACCCTCTCCAGGAAGAAAAAAATCTCCACAAGAGAGATTGAGCGTTGGGAAAAGCTCTTTTTTTCCCAGCCCCTGACCTGCGATAACAGTGCCTTTGATACTATAGGTGCGTCCCAAAAGAAGATTGGCTTTTTTGATCTGCTTCTCTGCCAGTGCTTTTTTAATATATCTGGAATGGACAGAAATATCTCCATAAAAAACTTCATCAACGATAAGCACTTCTCCATCAAAAATTTGATCAAGATAATGCACATCTGCCCGTCTGTCCTTACCGAAATGAAAGTCATATCCCACGACTATTTTTTCTAAAGCTGGAAACTCTCGCAACAAAAAATGGATAAACTCTTCAGCCAAAAGCATTTTGATCTTGGAAAGTGCTATCATGATACAGGGCTTGTCGATATATCTGCAGCGCTCGTTTAACGGTGTCAGTCCTTGACCATCACGCTGTATTACCAGTACTGCACCTTTTTCTCCCAGTTGTGAAAGGAGTTGCTGATGGGCGATATGCATACCGTCAAATCCACCGATTGCAAGGGTCTTTATCTTATTTTTTTCTAAAGTGGTAGAAAATTTCAACATTGCCTTCTTTACCTTTGACTTCTGATTCTACTTTACTTTGAAGCTCCCAGTCAAACTGCATAAAATGTGTCTCAAAGCGTTTTTGGGCACTAATAATAGCCGCCAAATCCTTTACAACCCCTTTTTTATCACGTTTTACCCCGCGTCCCACTTCAAACTGCGGTTTAAAAAGCATAATAATCTCCCCGCAGCTTAATCGGTCAATAGAGGGCAGGATATATTCACTGCCCACAAAAGAGACATCACAGGTTACAATATCAAAACAGCTGGAACTTTTAAAATCCCGTATATCACAGCCCTCCACACTTTTGATCCGGCTGTCTGCTTTTAAACGGGGATGTAATTGTTCCTGTCCGACATCCACACCCACCACTTCTTTGGCGCCATATTCCAGCAGTACTTCCACAAAACCACCGGTAGAACTGCCTATATCAAGACAACGTCTCTCTTCTATCATGACAGGATGTGTTAAAAGAAAATTTTTGAGTTTGTCACCTGCCCGTGAGACATATTGCTTTGATGCAATAATTTTAATTTCCGGGTCAGTCACAAAGAGTGAAGGTTTGGTGGTAATTTTTCCATCAACCAAAACATCTCCGTTTAAAATCAGTTCTTTTGCTTTATTGCGGCTTTGTGTAAAGTCTTTTTCAAAAAGGAAGGTATCTAGTCGTGTCATGATAGGGCTTTTTTTTAATAAATTAGAAGATAAATGTAACAATTTGTATAAAATATCTTTTCTAGACTTAGAAAATACTTAATATTGTATATTTTGCCAAAAAGATATAAATAAATCTCCTGACAGTACGATATAGAAGTATAACAAAATTAAAATATAGGGAATGTTATGAAAGTATCAAACAAAGAGATTGCAGCAGCAATCAACAAAACGCCATCGGCTATTTCTTACCTCAAAAAGACCAATATTGGTGAATACCATATTCTTAAATTGGGTGTACTGTGCCAGAAGTTAAATTTGGATAATGAAGATTTAATGGCGATGTTTTCATTAAAGCAGATAGAGCTTAAGAAAATAGCTTCATAAGCATTTGAAATTAGGCCTTTGGGAGGAGTTGCCTAATAGGTTCCTTTGCGTATCAATACTTAATTTTTGCCAGATACAAACCATTGGGTTTGGCCAAACTTCTGTTTATCCACTTTTTCTTATCGATCTGAGCCTGTAAATCTTCAATACTTAATGCACCATCATTGATTTTTAACAAAAAATCGACCATCATCCGTATCTGAGAGCGTAAAAAACCACTGCCTTCAACTGAGAATACATACAGATCTTTATAGCGGTAAAAACGACACTTATAAATTTGCCGTACTGTGCTCCCTACATCACTGCCCTGCTTCATAAAATAAGCAAAATCATGTTCCCCCTCATACAGTCGTGCAGCCCGCTCCAAGAGAGGCAAATCTATCTTATCATGATAGAGCAGATAGGGAGAAGCAAAAACAGATGGTTCACCTGCTTTGAGAAGATAACGATAGAGCCTTTTTTTGGCAGAAAAACGGGCATGAAACGCTGCAGAAACAGGTTCTATTTTTTTGATATAAATATCCGGTAAAAGAAAATGGTTCAATCTCTTTTTAAGTTCTGGCAATTTGGACCAATACTCTGGCAGATCAATATCTATCACCTGCGCTGTCGCATGCACACCCGTATCTGTTCTGCCGCTGGCATGCATACTGCCTTTTATCCCCAAAGAGATAAAAGCCCTTTGCAGTTTGTTTGCCACCGTATGTGTACCGTCTTTTTGGATTTGAAAGCCATGAAACTGGCTGCCATCATAAGATAGTGTAATTTTCACTCTCATTTAGTAGCGCTTTAACACTTTTTCATTAAAAAAGAGAGCTGAAGCCAGATGAAAACCAACAATCAAAATAGCAGTTCCCACCAATGGCACAGTCGTTGCCACTTTAAACATCAAAAGATAATAGACCAATACAACCCAAAAGAGATGCAGATAAATATTGGGTTTTTCATGACGTGTATTGACAATGCCAAAACTCAAACCAAACAGAAAAGTTGCCAGAGGGAAAAAGGAGATAAGGATGTTGATAGCCAGATCCTTGGCTCTTGTTTTATCCTGTTTAGCCAGCATCCAATAGTTGACAACCCTGTCACTTTTGACCTCTTTGACATTGGGTTTGTAATGCAATTTCATCACATCATAGTTGATTTCATCAATGCCGGTATCTTTAAAATCAAAAAGTCTCCCTTTTTCCAGATTGATGCCGATAATAGAACCGTTTTTATCAATATGTGCACTTTTTGCAATAATAAAACGCTCTTCTTTTTTAGCTTTGTTTTGATTGTAAAGGACAATGTTTTGATACTCACCCTTCTCTATGCCATTGATAAAAACATTCCAGTCTTCAAACTTTTGTCCAAATTCTGTTGCCTTGATATTGATCTTTGACTCCATTTTTTTATAGGCTATGAAGTTTTTATTGAGTTGTTTGGAAATGGGGATAAAAACAACAGCGTTCAGGAGTAAAAAAAGTGATGTTCCCAGTGAAAGCATAAAAAAGATCCGAGCCAGTTTATGCGGGCTTAAAGTCAGTGCAAAGAGAACAATCGTTTCATTCTCTTTGGACATCTTAAAAACCGCCATTGCCACGGCGATAAAAAAAGTGATGGGCAGTGTGTAGACGATGATTTGAGGCAGCAAATAGAGATAAGCCTCGCCCAAATCACCAAAAGTGATCGAAAAAAGAGACGTTAAATGTGATATCTTGATAAAAAATATCACTGACGCCAGAAAAAAGAGCGTAAAAAAAAGTGACAAAAATGTCTGGAAAAAGTTGCTTAAGACATAGCGACTTACTCTATCCATACATTAAAACCAACATTTCATTAAAAAAATCACTGAACATATAGACGATAAAAAGCGCCAATGCCAAAAATGGTATAAAGGGGACTTCAAAATCTTTTTCTTTGATAATCAAAAATACAGGCAAAGCAATGATAGCTGAAAGAAAAATTGTCACAGCGCCAAGCTTCAGCCCTACCATCGCACCGATGGTAGCAGCTATCATGATATCTGCCTCACCCAAAGCTTCTTTTTTCACAGCATATGAGACATAAAAACGCAGCAGAGAAAATCCACCGGCAAACAGCAGGGCGTTGATAAAATTGCTCACAATAGAGGGAGAAGAAAAAAGAGCCAGTGTCAGTGCAGCCAAATTGAGACTGTCCGGTACTGCTTTATAACGAAAATCAATCACAGAAAGCCCCAAAAGAAGGGCAAATACCAATCCTGATACAACAGCATAAGTCACCCCGTCCGCCTTGAGATAGACAATGGCAAAGATAATGGCAGTTATCAACTCAATCAAGGGATACTGCAGTGCAATTTTCTCTTTACAAAAAGCACATTTTCCACCTAAAAGAAGCCAGGAAATAACAGGGATATTGTGCCACCATTTTAAATTTGTTTTGCATGAGGGACAATGTGATGCCGGAAATACCACACTCTCTTCTTTGGGAATGCGCAAAATCAATACATTCAAAAAAGATCCAAATAATAATCCAAAAAGCGTGACTAAACCACCCTGCATCCACTCTATACTCATTTTATACCCCCAAATCTTCGCTCTACTTTTTGAAATTTTTTGACGATTGTATCAAACTCTTTGATGGTAAAATCCGGCCACAGTGTATCAGTGAAAAAGAGTTCACTGTACGCAGCCTGCCATAAAAGAAAGTTGGACAATCTATGATCCCCACCAGTACGTATCATGATATCTACAGGTGGTTTGTTTTGCGTATCCAGTAAAGCATCAAAACCCGCTTCATCTACTTTTTCTCCACATTCTACTGCTTTGTTGACTGCACGCAGTATTTCATCTTTGGAACCATAATTGATCGCAAGTACCTGTGTCAGGCCATCAAAATGCGCCGTTTTTTCTTTGGTGTCCTGGATACGCTTTTGTAAAGTATCTGATAATTTGGAAAGATCACCTATGGTCTCAAAACGAATACCATTTTCCATAAAAAGTGCCAACTCTTTTTGTAGATACTTATCCAAAAGCATCATCAAAAATGAAATTTCAGGTAAAGGACGTTTCCAGTTTTCAGTACTAAAGGCATAAAGCGTGAGATACTCAAGACCTATATTTGAAGCATGTATGGTCAAATCACGTACGACAGAGGCACCCACTTCATGCCCCTTGATACGCTCCATAAACCCCTGTTTTTTCGCCCATCTTCCATTGCCATCCATGATAATAGCGACATGTTTTAATTTTTGCATCTTACCCTTTCACGTCCAGCAACGATTCACCATACTCATACAGTGGAGAGATTTTACCCTCTTTTTGATACAAAAAACCTTCTAAATCAAGGCTTTTTAACTCTTCTTGTAAAAACTGCAAAGAATTTTCATAATATAGATAGAGTGAGAGTTTTCTTTTCCCATCAGCCACCTCAACTACACCTTCTACCGGCCCTAAAGACTCAAAAGCAGCATAAAAGTCTATCTTTGCATTATCATTACTTTCTTTTTTATCTCTGTTTTTACGCTTCTTCAACTGAAAGAGTGTCTCTTTTTCTCTTCCGGAGAGTACAAAACTAAAAACATTTTCATTCAATGCCTGCAGCATATTGGACAGTGTCAAAAAATCCTGTTTGGACGTTACAGTTGTCATTTTATCCAGTAGTGCCAGTTTAAAGGCTTCTTTGGGCTTTTCATGTGTCAGCAGCTGTTGCAAATGCTCTAGATCAAAAGTAGGTAAAAGTGCTTTTTTATTTCCTAAAAGCAGCGGTTTTTGCACTAGTTTGGAGAGTGAAAGCCCTTTGGTAGCACCCTCCTCTTTCATCATAGCCCAGTATTTTCTGCCTACTTCAAGCTCTGTATTACTGTGTGTTTTCATCTCTTTTTTGCCCACATCCAGCAGGTAACTTTGGGCTGAGAGTTGTTTTTTGACATCAATGCTCACAGGCAGCGTGCTGTTTAAATGCAGACTCTGCGAATTGAGTTTGACTAAAAGTGACTCAATCTTTGAGAGTGCAGAAAGCTGTCCAAGCATTACTCAGCCATATCACCCAGTGCATCCACCAAAGAGAGTGCCAGTGAAAACTTCCCTGCCTGCGGCAAGACTTTCACCTGTGTTTTTGTAAAAAGTGTGATGGCATTTTTATCACTGCCAAAACTGTTTTCACCCACATCATTAAAACAGACAGCATCAAGATTTTTCTTTATCAGCATATTTTTTGCATTTTCCTGACCACTGTGCTTATCCATCTCTGCTTTAAATCCTACAGCAAAGACACCCTCTTTGTCGATATTCATTAATATATCAGCATTTTCTTCCAGTTCAAGATTCCAACTGCTGCCAAGACTCTCTTTTTTGAGTTTACCCTCTTTTTTAAATTTGACTTTATAGTCACTCACTGCAGCGGCCATAAAAAGATAGGGTTTTTTCTGGATCAGTTGGGGCGTACCTTCACCCATCAAAGTAGGCTTGCTCATGATCCCTTTTTTAGCAACTTTCAGTGCATCAACAAGATAATCTTCCATCTCTTTGGCATCTTCAACCTCTATCGTATAGATAGATTTTGGCAAAGAGGGATCATTTTTGGTGGTTATCAAACAGACATCAGCACCTTTTAAAAAGAGAGCCCGGCTCAAAGCTGATGCCATTTTACCACTGGAGAAATTTGAGATATAACGTACATCATCAATCTTTTCAATCGTTCCGCCACCAGTAACAACCACCCGCCTGTTTTCCCAAAAACTGTTTTTTAAGAGCATCTGTGCACTTTTGTAAAATATATCTTCTACACTGGCAAGCGCACCAACCCCTTCATCCCCGCAGGCTAAAAGTTTATTTTCAGGTTCGATGATTTGTGCATTCACCAGTTTTATCATCTTCAATGATGCCTGTGTGAGTGGATTTTTATACATGTTGGTATTGGCGGCCGGTGCAAAAAGTTTTTCTTTTGGATAGGCCAGCACAACCTGGGTCAATAGATTGTCTGCGATGCCATTACTTATTTTATTGAGTGTATTCGCAGTCACGGGGGCAATCACGAGCAAATCTGCCCATTTACCGATATCAATATGATTATTGTCATTTGACCAGGATTCATTCTCTGCAGTCAAGACCTTGTGTTGGCTGATTGCTTCAAAAGTCAAAGGCGTTATAAAGCGACTGGCACCTTCTGTCATGATAACCCGCACCAAAGCTCCCGCCTTGATATACAGGCGAATCAGCTCCAGACTTTTATAGATAGCGATACTGCCCGTTACACCCACAACAATTTTCTTGCCTGCTAAAAGAGAATGATTCAACATTTAATCCTTGAAAAATTTATCGAAAAAACCATCTACCGTTTTCATATCAGCCCGGCTGATAGCCAAAGCACCGCTTTTTACATCTTTATTGACTGTTGTACCCGCGGCTATTAATACATCATCTTCTATGGTAACAGGTGCAACGATTTGGGTATCGCTGCCGATAAAAACATTTTTGCCTATTTTTGTTTTATACTTCTTTTTGCCGTCATAGTTACAGGTAATTGTTCCTGCACCGATATTGGTTCCATTATCAATTTCTGCATCACCCAGATAAGACAAGTGGCCTGCTTTGACCCCTTTCAGTGTCGATTTTTTGACTTCTACATAGTTCCCGATATGGGTATCCATCAGTTTACTGCCCGGTCTGACTCTTGCAAGCGGTCCGACATCTGAACTAATGATCTCTGATCCCTCAATCACAGAATGTGCTTTGATATGACTCTCTATGATTTTTGAGCCACTGAGCAGTGTTACACCATTTTCGATAACAGACTCACCCTCGATGACCACATCTGCATCAATATATGTTGTTTGCGGCATCCTAAAGATAACCCCTTCCATCATAAAGTTCTTTTTGATTCTCTGCTGCATAATTTCTTCTGCATGAGAGAGATCATATTTGGAGTTGACCCCTTTAAAATTCTCTTCCTGCACATATAATGGTGCGATATTGTAACCATCATTTTTAGCCAGCTCTACAACGTCAGTCAGATAATACTCTTCCTGAGCATTTTCATTACTGAGTTTTGGAAGATACGCTTCTAACATACCATTTGCAAAAAGATAGATACCGGCATTGACAGTTTTGATCTCTTTTTCTTTTTCACTGGCATCTTTTTCTTCTATGATTTTTATCACGTTATCATGCTCTATCATAACACGGCCATACCCGCTGGAATCTTCCAGTTTTATGACACTCATCACGATGTCAGCATCACTTGTAAAGAATTTTTCCAATTCACTCGCTTCCACAAGCGGCATATCACCATTTAATACCAGTACCTTGTCATGTTTAGTGGCGATATTCATCACTGCACCACCGGTACCTGGATAATTTTCATGATCTTGAATGACATAATTTACATCATCAAAATACGCTTCCATGGTCTCCTGAACCAATGCTGCCTGGTGATAGAGTACAACTGTAACATCATTACTCAATTTTTTTGCTTCTTTGATAGCAAAATACAACATGGGGAATCCCGATATTTTGTGTAAAACCTTGGGTAACTTTGACTTCATTCTCGTGCCTTTTCCGGCAGCCAATATTATGACAGAATTATTCATGATATTTAATTTATCCTTATTATATTTAAATAATTTAATTTTTTTAGTGTATCATAGCATCTTTAAAACACAAATGCATACCGCTATGGTACATGTATATCGTTCAAAAGTGATAATTGTTTAAAATATTAAATATTTTATCTATTTTACCGATATTGGATTTAAGATATACAAATTAGATGAAAAGGAAGCCTTATAATGGATTTAGGTTCAGTTATCGGTCTGGTATTAACACTTGCACTGCTTTTTGGTGCAATGCTTATGGGTGTGGGTATCGGACCTTATATAGATGTTCCCTCTATTTTGATTGTTTTTGGTGGTACTATCGGTACCTTGATGATTGGCTTTAAGATGGAACAGATCAAGAGTTTTGGAAAAATCTTCATGATAGCCATCAAACCACCGGAAAATGATCCCAAAGCAATGATTGCCAAACTTGTTGAGTTTTCAACAAAAGCAAGAAAAGAGGGAGTATTGGCACTTGAAACAGATGTTGCCAATGAAGAAAATGATTTTTTAAAACGTGGTCTTGGGATGGCAATCGACGGAAATGAGCCCGATATCATCCGTGACCTGCTTGAAATCGATATGGAACAAATGGATGCCAGACACAAATCAAATCAGGCAATCTTTGGTCAATTGGGAGGTTTTGCCGGTGCGATGGGTATGATTGGTACCTTGATCGGACTGGTTGCCATGCTTTTAAATATGGCAGACCCGGCAGCCATCGGACCTGCCATGGCCGTAGCACTCCTGACAACAATGTATGGTGCGATGCTTGGAAATATAGTAGGAGGTCCGGTAGAAAATATTTTAGGTGTTCGAAATGATGATGAAATTATTTTAAAAACACTTATATTAGAGGGTATCATGTCTATTCAGGCAGGAGACAATCCAAGGGTTTTGGAAGCCAAGCTGCTGGCATTTATGGCACCAAACGAACGAGAAAGTCAATTTGACTAAAGGAAAGTAATGGGTAAGAAATGTAAACAACCTGACTGTCCCAAATGTCTGCCGGGCTGGCTGGCTGCATTTGGTGATCTTATGTCTTTACTATTATGTTTTTTTGTACTGCTTTTATCCATGTCAACCATGGATGCCAAAAAAGTTTCAGAAGCAATGGGCAGTCTCGCCGGTGCTCTGTCTGTACTGGAAGGTGGTACCAAAACCGAAGTCAGTCGGGAGAGAAATCAACAGGCTACGCCTATTCAAAGTGAAGATGAAACAGCACAAAAACTAAAAACGTTAAAACGTACTTTGGTAGAAGTCAATGAAATGACCAAATCTGCTGACAACTCAGAGACACAGCTGGAAGAAGCTGAAAATGGTTTTATCATCCGCCTTCCTGCTTCATTACTTTTTCAAAAAGATTCAGCACGTATAGAAAATGATGATGCCCTGCTCTTTTTAAAACGTATTGCACTCATTATCGATAAACTGCCTAAAACGATTCATCTGAATGTTATCGGGCACACAGATGACACCACAAGATTACCAGGAGATCGCTGGAGCAGCAACTGGGCACTTTCAACAGCCCGTGCCACTGCTGTGGTACAAGAGCTGATCAAAGACAAAATTGAGCCGAAAATGCTGACAGCCTGCGGTAAGGCTGAATTTGATCCAATAGCTTCAAACTTAACCCCCGAAGGTAAGGAAAAAAATAGGAGAGTTGAGTTATACTTTTTTTCATTAGAAAAAGACAAAGATAATAAAGCACAAAAAAGTATCTTGGACGCAAAAGGATAAACATAAAAGCAATAGCACTGATATTATTGTTAGTATTCACTGCTTTTGCAGCCGATAGTGTTGCTCTCCCTAAAGTAGATATCTCTTTTTCTGCCCCAGGTGAACCAGCTGATTTGGTCAGTTCACTCAATGTTTTATTGGTACTGACTCTCCTTGTTCTTGCCCCTTCTCTCATCCTTGTAATGACCAGTTTTTTAAGGCTCATTGTCGTTTTTTCATTTTTGAGGCAGGCACTGGGAACCCAGCAGATGCCACCCAATCAAATCCTTGTATCCCTGGCAATGATACTCACCTTTTTTATTATGGAGCCTATCGGTAAAAAAGCATATGATACGGCTGTACAGCCTTATATCGATAAAAAGATAGACTATACCCAGGCTTTTGAAAAAGGTGTTGCACCTTTTAAAGAATTTATGGTAAAAAATACCAGAGAAAAAGATTTGGCACTTTTTTTCAGAATCCGAAAGATGAAAAATCCACACACATATCAAGATATCCCTTTGAGCGTGGCCACACCAGCGTTTATGATCAGTGAGCTGAAAACAGCATTTGAGATAGGATTTTTACTCTATCTGCCATTTTTGGTTATCGATATGGTCGTCAGTTCAGTGCTGATGAGTATGGGTATGATGATGCTTCCGCCGGTCATGATTTCAATGCCCTTCAAACTCCTGATCTTTGTACTGGTAGATGGATGGAATCTCTTAATCGGAAATTTAATAGCGAGTTTTAAATAATGCAATGTGACTACTTTGGGGAGTGCGGATCCTGCACCCTGTATGATAAAAATTACCAAGAGCAGCTAGACTTCAAAGTCTCAGCTATCAAAAAAGATTTTGACCGCTCAGAGATTGAAATCCTTACTTCTGCGCCTTCTCATTTTCGAAACAGGGCAGAATTTAAAATCTATCATGACAATGGCAGGATTTCTTATGTCATGAGCCGTTTAGATAGAAAAGGTGCCTTGCGTATCCAAAGTTGTTCAATTGTCTCTGAACCAATCGCTGCTTTGATGCGTCCGCTTTTAGAGGCTTTACAGGAGAATCCTATACTGGAAGAGCGTCTTTTTGCACTTGAATTTCTCTCTTCGAGCACAAAAGAGATCCTGGTAACCCTCATTTACCATAAAAAGATAGATACACAGTGGGAAAGTGAAGCCAAAAAACTGGTAGCATCACTGGGTATCATGATCATAGGAAGAAGCAGAAAAGTGAAGATTGTGATAGAAAATGACTTTATCCATGACACCCTGAATATCGCAGGCAAAGCGTATCATTATAAGCTCTATGACACCGGTTTTATCCAACCCAATACCAAAGTCAATGAAAAGATGATTACCTGGGTAAAAAACAAGATCCAAAAAACCGATAGTGACCTCCTCGAACTCTATTGCGGACATGGCAACTTCACCATTGCGCTCAGTGAAAAATTTCGACAGGTACTGGCAACAGAAATCTCAAAAAGTTCTATTAAAGCAGCCCATGAAAACTGTCTGCTCAATCAGACAAAAAATATTACATTTGTGCGCCTGAGTAGTGAAGAACTCACCTCGGCACTCAAACATGAACGGGAATTTAGACGGCTGAAGGATATCAATCTTGATGATTTTAATTTCAGCCATGTTTTTGTGGATCCTCCACGCGCAGGCCTGGATGAGAAAACAATTGCTTTTATACGAAAATTTGAGACCATACTCTATATCTCATGCAACCCCCAAACACTAAAACGGGACTTGGAAATCTTAAAAACAGACTTTGTGGTCAAAGAATTTGCTGTCTTTGACCAATTTGCCTATACCCACCACGTCGAATGTGGAGTCATACTGCAAAAGATGTAAGATACTTTGTCATCACAGATTCTTGCACTTGCATTTATTGATTGATATGCTCCAATTTATGTAAAAATGCTGTGGCTGAAGCACTGCCTTCAATCTTTCCAAGCGCTGTTTGATCCCCATCAAAAAAGAAAAAAGTAGGTACACCCCGATAGGCATACCCTGAAGGCAATATACTCTGATGATCAATATCATAAGCCAAAAGTACAAAATGCTGATTCATGTAATGTGCCAGAGATTTATTGTTAAAAACAATGTTTTTCATATATTGACACTCTGAACACCAGGAAGCTGCATACATCATCAAAACCGGCTTCCCACTTTTTTTTGCCTCTTCCAATGCACTCTTTATATCATGTTTCCAATGCAATTCACCCGCCATAAGTGTCACTGTCAAGAGTAATACACCCAGATATTTCTTCATCATCAAGCCTTTTTATCTTTTTTTCATTGTAACCAGCTATTGTAAAGAAAATGTGTATGGCGTGTTCTAAACATTCACACTTGTGAACGACTCTACAGCCGTTTTACAGCGCAGCCTTAGTGAATAAGTGTGAATGTTTAGAACAGGCAATTATTCTTTTATCATGATAGTACTTTTTTTTAGATACAATCATTATATGTTTGAAAAATTTTTACGCTTTTTTATTGATCATGCACGGATCAACTATCTTTTATTTTTCCTTATCTTTATAGTCGGTATATTTGCCTATCAGAAAACTCCCAAAGAGATCTTTCCCTCTTTTGATTTAGATATGATCAGTATCAGTGGATACTACAGTGGTGCTTCCATCGATATACTGGATAAAATGGCTGTAAAAGAGATAGAAGATGATATCCGCAATGTTGATGGTATCTCACAGATGACAACAGTCATCACACCCGGCAAATTTAATATCATCCTGGAGTTGGACAAACATGTTGACCGCTACAACACTGCTGACAAAATAAAAGATGCTCTCGCACTTTCGACACAGAATCTACCCTCCGATATGCAAGTTCCCATCGTCAAAGTGATCGATATCAAAAGAGACCTTATGCGGGTAGCCCTCTCTTCTTCCACTCTCTCACACGCCAAGCTCATCGAAAAAGCCAATCTCCTCAAAGATAAAATAAATAAAATCAAAAATATTGCTGAAGTTAGCATTTACAGTGATAGTGATATTTACTATGATGTGGTGATTGACAGTAAAAAACTCACCGCACTGGGTCTGGATGAAAATGCTGTTTACCGTGCTGTATCAAATCTCTCCTATATCTATCCTCTTGGTGAGATAGAAGATAAAAAAAATGGTTTTTACTATCTCTCCACCTACAATGGTCCCAAAGACGCTGCAAAGATGCTGCAAAGCCGTCTTAGTATCAATGGAAATCATTTTTATCTTAAAGATATCGCCAGCGTTCAAAAACGTTATGAAGATGCTGCTTCTCTTTTTTCAATAGATGGGAAAAAAGCCGTTGATATTGCTATCAAACAAAGTCCTGCCGGCAATGCCCTTACCCTCTCAGGCAAAATAGAAACCCTTGTTGCATCATACAATCACAATAGTACTGAGGCTGCTTATACCATACATAATGACAAATCTGTCCATATCAAAGACAGGCTCAATATCATCATCTCCAATATATTACTCGGTCTCCTTCTCATCGCCCTGCTGGTAGCCTTACTGATCAATACACGCATGGCCTTTATCATTGCGCTGGGGATTCCTACATCTTTTGTATTGGGTGCTTTTTATCTCTATATCTCAGGCTATACGATCAACATGATCACTTTGGTCGGTGTACTGATTGCACTGGGTATCATCGTCGATGATGCCATCGTAGTCAGTGAAAATATCCAGCAGCACATAGAAGAAGGCAAAGCACCCAAAGAGGCTGCTATTCTTGGTGCTTCACAAATGTTCAAACCTGTTACCGTCGCATCTTTGACAACACTCTTTGCTTTTATCCCTGCGCTCATGATAAGCGGCACCATGGGTGAAGTCATGAAGCTCATCCCTATCGCTGTTTCCGTTTTGGTGCTTGCCTCTTTGATAGAATCATTTATCTTTCTGCCCATACATGCTGCACATACCCTCAAAAAAGAGGTCAAAACCTGTTCATGGGAAAAAGCCAATCATATTTACAGCCGGCTTATCCATTATCTGATGCATTACAAGAAAACTTTTTTGATACTGTTTGTGATCATCGTACCGCTGTTAAGTATATGGGGTATCAAAAAAAGTAAATTTCAAATGTTCCCCCGTTTTGATGCTACCACCATCAACGTTGCACTCAAAGCACCTGTCAACACCACTACACAGCAAACCCATCAGATACTGCAACAAATCGAGCAGGATCTATATGCACACAAAGAAGCGTTTTATATCGCCCATGTTGGCTCTGTTTCCGGATGGCGCATGGATGCTGCAGGCAGCAGTGAAACCTATCCTTATGTTGGCCAGATACTTATCGAACTGCAAAAACTCAAACCCCAGAATTTTGTTGATCGTTTCATCACTCCCAATCTTAGTTTCTATTATGACAGCAAAGGTAGAACCAGAACAGAAAAATCCCAGGTCATTGCCAAAAAATTGAGAACTTTTTTGCAAAACCAGCACTATAAAAAACGCTTTCATTTAACCGATATCGATATTGTTGAACGCAAAGTAGGCCCCATCAAATCAGATATCAAAATAGGTCTTGTCAACAATGACAACACCCTGATCATGCATGCCATGCACCAGCTCAAACAGAAACTTCAATCTATCAACGGCATCACTACGATAACGGAGGGAGTCCACTTTGGTATCGATGAAATCAAACTGAAACTCAATAGTTACGGCACTTCACTGGGCTTGAGTGAACAAAATCTGGGTACACTCCTATCCCATGCTTATCTGGAGCGAAAATCCGCTCTGATATTTGATGAGCACAATCTCTTAGAGGTGAAAATACGCAGTGCTGACAAAGATTCACTCCTGGCACTGGAAAATTATGCACTCACTTTGGATAATGGGAGTACAGTTTTGTTAAAAGACGTTGTATCCTTTGAACATAAAAAATCTTTTGAGAAAATTATCAAAGATTTTGGTGAAAAAAATTTCTATCTCTATGCCAATGTTGATACCAAAATCATCACGGCAACAGAAGCAGTGGAAAAACTACAGCCTTTGCTTGACACTATCCAAAAAAAAGGGATACAAATCAAACTAAAAGGTGAAGATGAAAAGAAAAAAGAGCTTAAAAGTGATATGTTGGCAGCCAGTACTGTGGCGATGCTCTTAATTATGCT
Organism: Sulfurospirillum sp.; assembly: GCA_024762875.1. Taxonomy (GTDB): domain Bacteria; phylum Campylobacterota; class Campylobacteria; order Campylobacterales; family QNZT01; genus JANTGR01. Next base: position 2,690 of record JANTGR010000013.1, on the reverse strand, counting down.
CTCACTCTTATATCTTTTTAACTCTTTTCGGGAAACATTCATGATGCTTTCCGTGATTCCTTTTTCTTTTCTGGGTGTATTGATCGGCCATTTTATCCTGGGACTCAATCTATCCATGTCCTCAGTCATTGGTATGCTCGGTCTAAGCGGTATCGTCGTCAATGACGGTATTATCATGATAATGAATCTCAAAAGAGCACACAATATGCAGGAAATATACTTTTATGCCGCCAAACGCTTTCGCCCTATCATTTTAACTTCCCTCACGACACTGATAGGACTCTCATCTTTGATCTTTTTCCCAACAGGACAGGCAGCAATATTTCAGCCTATGGCGATCGCTCTGGGATTTGGGCTGGCATGGGGAACCATCCTCAATCTCTTATATCTGCCAGCACTCTTTGCCCTGGTCAATGCCAAAAAACTGAGGGGTATCTCTAAAAATAAAACGTTCTAAAAGTTTATGACTTGGATAGTTTCAGATTTTGGGCGGAAGAAAATGCCCACTGGAAATTATACCCGCCAAGCTCACCCGTGACATCCAGACACTCTCCCAAAAAGAAAAGATTTGGCTCTTTGAGACTCATCATACCTTCCACATCAACCTCATCTGTCGCGATACCTCCCCTCGTCACTTCTGCTTTGCTATAGCCAAAATTTCCTGCCGGCGCAAAGCGATAGGATTTTAACATGCTCAAAGGATATTTTTGTAAAAAAGTATTGAGAAATCTTTTGGGAAGCGGTATCTTCTTTTTACTACATTTTTCTAACTCTGCAAGTCTCATACTCGGGACAAAATCAACTTCAATTTCACCTTTATCCCAATAGAGTGACGCATTTAAAACGACTGGTCCGGAGATGCCTTTGTGGGTAAAAAGCATATTGTCTGCAAAAGTTTTTTCACCTACACGGATGCTGACTTGGCAAGAAAGCCCGCTTAGTTCTTTAAACCAAAACTGCTCTTTTTGTACTGTAAACCCAACCAATGCCGGTTTGGGTGTCACAACCCTGTGTCCAAAATGTTCTGCGATTTGAAAAGCAATGTCACTGGCACCGATTTTAGGATAACTCAATCCGCCTGTCGCAATAATGAGATTTTTACACTGATAGGTCTGATTTTGTGTCCGTATGACAAACTGCTCTTTTTTTGTTACTTCAGCTACTTTTTGATTGAGATACAAGGGTATATTTTTGAGTGATTTTTGAAAGATAGAAATAATTTCCTGGGCACTCTCTTTACAAAAATAGTACCGGTTATGGCGCAGTACCGGATTAACACCCTCACTTTTTAAAAAGTCCAACAATGCTTTTTTATCAAATTGGGCCAAGATTTTTTGTATAAAATCTCTCTGGCCGTAAAAATTGGAAACCTCGACAGAACGGTTGGTAATATTGCATTTTCCACCGCCGGATATCTTGAGTTTCATGGCAATTTTTGGATTGGACTCAATCAGCGCGATATCCTGATCTTTGTACTTATGAGCCGCCATCAGGCCACTGGCACCCGCTCCGATGATGATACTATCATGATAGAGTGTTTTAGCGATGATTGATCCTTCCACCAAAGCGGAAAGCCCGCCTGTAAAATCCACTTTTTAATGAAGATATCGTCACACTGTACACCTTTCCGCTGCTGGCGTGGATAAATTTTCCATTGCCAAGATAGATACCGACATGATTGATCGTACCTTTTCCTGAAGTATCAAAAAAGAGTAAATCATCTGGCTCTAAAGCATCTTTATCTATGATCTTTCCATACATCGACTGCGCCCGTGCCGTACGCGGAAGCTTTTTATCTATGGCATTTTCATATACATAACAGACAAATCCGGAACAGTCAAAACCACGCTCAGGATCTCTCCCACCATAGCGATAAGGTATGCCATACTGTGCCTTTGCCCATCTGATGATCGGATCTTCTATCGGCGAAACAGTCTCTTTTTCCCATACTACACTGCTTTTGGGAGGTGGCGTAAAGATACAGCCACTGAGTACAATCATCCATAAAAAAAGGAATATTATCACTTTCATACAAATATTTTAGCAAGATATAACTTCACAATTTCTCTCTTTTTTAGTGTATAATAGCAACAGGAGATTTATCATGATAAAAACTTTACCGTTGCTAGTGCTTCTTTGTATGACGCTCTCTGCTCATGCGATGTCAAAAAAACAGTCAAAAATAGATGATTGGGACTATAATGCTACTCAGCTTATTTCCGGTAAAAAATCCCGTATCATGCCCACAGGATTGATACAAAAAAATATAACCATGCCTGCTTCCATAGCAATGGAAAGTTCTCTTGGCTTCTCGGTTGGCGGTGCAAAAGATGCAGATAACTTTTATGAAAATATCAAACATAACTATCTGCCCAAAATTGATTCTATTACCTATGAAGGTGTCTTTTATGATCATCATTTTACATCCCCGCAAACAGAGTGTGAACAACTCTTTTGTCCTGCCTATAGCACTGCAGTTGTCAAAAATCCTTTTACTGGCAAAGCAGAGTCTTATCTTTCAGTTGGACTAAGCTCCAATATCAAGCCCCATGATTTCAAACGAAAAAAACTCAATATCGTCGTTATTTTGGATATCTCAGGTTCGATGGGTTCCCCCTTTAATCAGTACTATTATGACCACAACCAAAAGATCTCTCTTGCAAAAGAAGATCTTAAAACATCCAAAATAG
>JANTGR010000012.1 GCA_024762875.1 Sulfurospirillum sp. | reverse complement strand
ACCAGATAGCACATCATCACCAGCACCGCCACTGAGGATATCGTTACCAGCATTACCGATAAAGGTATTGTTTTCACTGTCCCCTCTAAGCACATCAGCACCAGCACCACCTGTAATATTTTCGATATTCTTAATACTATCATGATAGGTACTTGCCGTAACAGTCGCTGTATTTTCAGTATTTAAAGTGACACTAACAGCAGCAACTTCTGATGAATAATCAAGCGTATCAGATCCAGACTCACCATCGTAGATATCATCACCCGTTGTGGCAATTAAGCTATCATTACCTGCACCTGCTTTGATATCATTGTTTACAGCGTCACTACCTTTTAAAGTATCAGCATTAACAGAGCCGATGATATTTTCAAAGTTATTAAGAGTATCGGATCCTTCACCTGTAGCAGTTTTGGCTTCTAAATCAACATTAACTGCACCTGCGGCAGCATAATTGATTGTATCTACGCCATCAGCACCATCAAGTATATTGTCTCCTGAAGAACCAGTGATAGTATCCTTATGGCTAGAACCAAGAACATTTTCTATATTTTTAAGGGTATCTACCCCTGCCCCTTTTGTATCTTGGGCAAGTGCGCTAGAGATATCAACTGTGACATCACCCGTAGCATTTTCATAAGAGACGGTATCATTTCCACTACCACCATCGATAGTATCAGCACCTTCTCCACCTTCTAAAGTATCTTCATTTCCCCCACCAGATAGGCTATCATCACCTGATTTACCACGCAGGATATCTTTACCATCTCCACCTGTTAGGGTATTGTCTTTGATATCTCCCGTCAAAGTATCATCTGCACTACCACCGATGATATTTTCTACATTGACTACCGTATCTTGATTTGTCCCATCTATCGCAACATTTGCTGCAGTTGCACTATTTAAAGTCACAGAAACAGACTTATCTAAAGCAGAAAAATCCACCGTATCACTATCATCTCCACCATCATAGCTATCTGCTCCATCCGTAGTAGAAGTGGCTATCATGATATCATCTCCAGCGCCACCTAGTAAACTATCATCACCATCACGACCTGTAAGTGTATCATCACTACCGCGACCTTCTAAGGTATTTGATTTTTCATCACCCAGTAAAATATCTTTTGAATTAGAACCAATGATGTTTTCAACATTCAAGATAGTGTCATTACCTTCAGTAAGCCCGATTGTTTGTGCATCTGTTCGCGCTAAATCAACTGTGACAGAAGTACCAGAATTTTGATAACTTACCGTATCGTTATCCGCACCACCATCGATAAAGTCATCTCCAGCATTTCCACTTAAAACATCATCACCTTTCCCACCAAGAAGGCTATCGTTACCCGATTCACCTTTGAGGATATCATCACCATCAAAACCTTCAAGCGTATTGTTTTTACTATCTCCAGCTATCGTATCATCCCCACTAGAGCCTATGATATTTTCGATATTTTTAAGTTTATCATTTGCACCAGCAACCGTAACTTCATTTTCTGTATCTAGATCCACCGTAATCGCTGTAGAAGTATCATGATAGTCCATCGTATCACTACCAGCCTCACCATCAAGCGTATCTCCTCCACCTGAAGCGATAAGCTTATCATTGCCCGCCCCTGCTTTGATATCATTTGCTTTGTCATCACCTTTAAGTGTATCCGCATTTGAAGAACCGATGATATTTTCAAAGTTATTAAGCGTATCATTACCATCACCTGTAGCACTTTTAGTTGTCAAGTCCACATCAACTGCCCCTGCATCGGCATAACTTACGGTATCGATACCAGCTGCACCATCAAGGATATTATCATTTCCATCACCCTCAATCGTATCTGCTTGTTTAGAACCCATCACATTCTCAAAACCTGTGATTTTATCCGAACCGACACCCGTATTTTGTGCATCTGTTGTTTTTAGATTGACATGGATACCTGTTGTTGCTGAAGTAAAACTAACAGTATCATTTCCACCATTTCCTTCTAAAACATCATCTCCCGTGCTACCATCTATCGTATCATCTCCAGCGTTTCCAATAAGGGTATTGGCAAGGCTATCGCCTGTTAAGATATCAGCTTTTGTTGAACCTTTGATATTTTCCACATTTTTAAGCGTATCATTTGCACCCGTCACGACACTAGCTGTAGCACCTGCTAATGTTACTCCTATCGCTGAACTAAGAAGAGAATAATCCACCGTATCTTCATCAGCGCCACCATCGATACTATCAGCACCATCACCATCTCTTGCCACAAAAGTATCATTCCCTAAGCCACCGATTAAAATATCATCATTCTCTTTCCCATCGATAACATCATTACCTGCACCACCCTCAAGGGTATTAACTTTTGCATCACCACTAAGCGTATCTGCATCTTTTGAACCAATGACATTCTCAATCCCACTAAGTGTATCCGAGTCTTCACTGATACCGATAAACTGTTTAGAAGTGTTCGATAAATCCACAGAAACAGCAGATAAAGCAGACCCATAATCTACCGTATCTAAGCCATCTCCACCTATCATGATATCGTCCCCCGCGTTACCACTTAGTGTATCCTTATCTGCGCCACCTTCAAGTCTATCATCTCCACTGCCACCAGAGAGTGTATCATTACCAGAGCCACCTTTTAGAATATTGTCTTGGTTATCTCCCTGCAATTCATCCGCACCGGCTCCCGCTGTAAAATCTTCTACATTGACGATACTATCTTCTACCGTACCATTTATCATGATATCTGTACTATTGGCTACATCAAGTGTGACTTTCACATCACCACTCACCGCGCTATAATCCATCACATCCCGGCGGCCTTCGCCACCATCTATGCTATCTTTACCATCACCATCGTGTGCCACAAACGAATCATCACCCAGTCCACCGCTTAGCACATCATCATTTGCTCCGCCATCAAGGGTATCATCCCCTTTTTGCCCCATAATTGTATTGACAAGATTATTTCCTGTCATGATATCATCACCAGAGTCTGAACCGATGATATTTTCGATATTACTTAGTGTGTTGATATCTGAACCAATTGTAGCATTTGAAGTAGCCCCATCATCTGCCAAAGAGACAGTCACTGCCCCTTCACTTGAAAAATCCACCGTATCACTATCCGCACCACCATCAATAACATCACTTCCACCAAGTCCGATAAAAGTATCATCGCCATCATGTCCGATGAGGGTATTTGCTGCTTGTGTTCCTCTGAGTGTATCTTTGAAGTTAGAGCCTTCAACATTTTCTATGTCTCTTAGCGTATCGACACCGGCACCCATAGTGTTTTGTCCGATGATGTTTTCTAAGTTGATATTGACACCGGACGAGGCATCTTGATAAGTCGCCATATCAGACCCTGCGCCACCATCCATAAAGTCATCCCCTGCACCACCAGAGAAAAGATCATTATCCGCACCACCAAAAAGAGAATCATCCCCCTCTTTACCAGCGAGGGTATCAGCCCCGGCACTACCTGTTAAGATATTGCCAAGTGTATCACCTGTTAGTGTATCATCACTAGCACCACCGACAATATTTTCTACATTTTTAAGGGTGTCATTATCCCCATTTTCTATAGCCACTGTCGCATCATGTGCACCCTCTAAAGTAGTGGATATTTTCTCACTGATAGCACTATAATCTGCTGTATCACTGCCGTCTCCACCATCGATACGATCACTGCCGTCTGTTGCAGATGTAGCAAGGAAAATATCATCCCCCAAGCCACCTTTGAGGTTATCGTCCCCATCTCTACCAATAAGCGTATCATTGCCGATTTTACCTTCTAAAAGATTGCTATTTGCATCACCATACAGTGTATCATCATAGTTTGATCCAACAACATTTTCCACATTGACTATCTGGTCACGACTCTCACTCACCCCGATATACTGCTTATCATGATTGTTTAAATCTACCGTCACAGAAGAGCCAGCATCCTGATACTCAACCGTATCGATACCTTCTCCACCATCAAGCAAATCATCACCTGAATTTCCTTTGAGTGTATCATCCCCTGCATCTCCATACAGGGCATCATCACCCGCATCACCTTTAAGGATATCATCACCATCATCACCCCTGAGTGTATTGGCAGAACTATCCCCAGTGATATCATCAGATACTGTTGAACCGACGATATTTTCTACATTTTTAAGGGTATCTTGCTCTAAGGTACCATCAATCGTCACTTTTGTTTCAAGAGAACCTTTTAAGATAAGATCAATCGCTTTATCTGTAAGAGAATAATCTACTGTATCACTATTATCACCACCATCGATACTGTCAGCACCACTATCAGCAAAAAACCTATCTTCACCCGCGCCACCTTCTAATACATCATCACCTGCGCCACCTGAAAGTGTATCATTTCCTTCTCGACCTTCGATTTTGTTGGCACTGTCATTACCTGTTAAAGTATCACCGTAAGTAGAACCGATAAGATTTTCAAAATTTTTAAGTGTATCTGTACCATCACCCGTTACTTGTGCTGTTTCTCCTTTGGATAAATCAACCTTGACCCCATTTGCCGCAGAGAGATAACTTACTCTATCCACACCAGTACCACCATCAAGAATGTTATCTCCACTGTCACCCTCTATGATATCGTTATAGCTAGAGCCAAATACATTTTCAACACCTGAGATTTTATCATTCCCCACACCAGTATCTTGAGGATTTTTATTTTTTAAATCTATCATGATAGCACTATCAGCATGCTCAAAACTCACGGTATCTTTACCACTGCCACCCTCTATGACATCATCGCCTTCTTTGCCTTCAAGCACATCATCACCCTCGCCTCCAAGCAAGGTATCTGTGCCAGTTCCACCAATAAGTGTATCATTGCCTGCCTTGCCAGATATAAGGTCATCACCACCTTTGCCATCTATAGTATCATCTCCGATATTGCCTGTTAAAGTATTGTTTTGATTGTCACCATAGATCGTATTATCTGCCCTAGAGCCTATCACATTTTCAACACTCACAAGTGTATCTGTATCACCTTCGGCAACTGCAACGGAGCCATCAAAATTATCATTTAAAGTGACTGTGATTTTTTCAGAAAGTTGTGAAAAATCTGCGGTATCTGATCCATCTCCACCCTCAAGTCTATCAGCACCATCATCTTTAGCCGTAGCTACAAAAACATCATCACCCATACCACCGATAAGCGTATCATCGCCACCAAGCCCTGTAAGTGTATCTTTTCCTGCACCACCTGTGATGGTATTTACCTCAGCATTTCCACTAAGTGTATCATCATGATTTGATCCAACAATATCTTCAATATTTGAAAGTCTATCTTGCCCCTCTAAAAGTGAGATTGTCTGTTTCTCTGTGGTACTTAAATCCACACTTACACCAGACTGTGCATCCGAATAATCGACGCTATCTTTTCCATCTCCACCATCAAGGATATCATCACCACTACCTGCACTAAGGACATCATCACCCTCTCCACCAAGGATTTCATCATCCCCAGCACCACCAGATAGCGTATCACTACCTTTACGACCTTCGAGTCTATTATTGAGTCCATCACCTCTTATCGTATCATTGACAGAAGTTCCGATAACATTTTCAATATTTCTTACGCTATCGTTATCCCCTCCATCTATCATGACAGTCGCATCAGAATCAGCACTCAAAGTGACACTGATAGCCTTATCATTGGCAGAATAATCCACCGTATCAGCATTACCTAAACCACCATCAAGCGTATCAGCACCGTCATTGGATGCTGCGATAAAGAGATCATTTCCACCATCACCTTGGAGTAAATCACTTCCACCAGATGTTATAAGTGTATCATCACCACCATTTGCAGCAATAATATTATTGTTGATATCATCCCCTTTCAGGGTATCAGAAGATGTAGAGCCCAATATATTTTCAAAACCTGAGATTCTGTCCATACCATCTTTCGTATCTTGTGGGCTTGTATCCCCTAAATCTACAGCCACACCAGCTAAAGCCGTTGCAAATGAGAGAGTATCTGTTCCCACGCCACCTTCAAGAATGTTGTCTGCGCTATTTCCCTCTATCGTATCATTGTGGTCAGACCCGATAAGGTTTTCGATACTTGTAAGCGTATCTTTCCCCGTAGAAGAGCCTGTATCTTGTTCACCACTGGCACGAAGGCTTACTTTTATATCACTCGTCGCTGCGTTATAAAACGCTGTATCTACGCCACTTCCACCATCTAAAGTATCATCACCAGCACCACCCGTAAGCGTATCGTCATCAGTCCCACCAAGGAGTTTATCATCACCTTCACCACCAATGAGAGAATCTTTTCCTACTCCCCCATCAAGCGTATCATTTCCTTGTGCGCCATCTAATGTATCATCACCCAGACCGCCTTCAAGAATATTGTCCCCATCATCACCCGTGATTTCATCATTTCCTTGACCACCGATAATATTTTCGATATTGACAATCGTATCGTCATTCACACCATCTATAGCAATAAGTGTTGGCGTAGTACTATCCATAGTTGCATTAATACCCGTAGTCAGGGCAGAATAATCCACCGTATCACTATCTGTTCCACCATCAAGAACATCCAGACCATCACTATGCACAAGCTTATCAATCCCGGCACCGCCACTTAGACTATCATCACCTGCTCCACCATCAAGGATATCATCACCCGCATCACCAAAAAGTGTATCGTTGCCAATTTCACCAAAAAGTGTGTCATTACCGATATCTCCACTTAAAGTATCATCACCTGCGTCACCTTTAAGTAGATCATCACCCGCATTACCCTCGATTTTATTGGCAGAAGCATCTCCTGTTAGAAAATCTTGAAAAAGTGAACCCTCTAAGTGCTCAAATCCACTGATTGTATCTTTTCCATCTCCTGAAGTATCTTGCATATCTGTTTTTTTCAAATCAACAATAACACCAGCACCGGCATTTTCATAAGAAAGTGTATCATCCCCAAGTCCACCTATGAGGATATTATCCCCAACATTCCCTTCTATGATATCATCACCACTAGAGGCTAAAACATTTTCGATTGCCTCTAAAGTATCCACGCCTTCACTGCCCGCCGCTGTACCATCTCGAAGATTAACCACCACATTACTACTATCATGATAATCCACCGTATCAGACCCAGCACCACCGATAAGCTTATCATTTCCCATACCACCGATAAGTGTATCATCACCCATGTCACCTTGGAGTGTATCATCTCCACCATGACCGCTTAAGGTATCAGCGCCCCCTTTTCCTGAGAGTACATTGATAGCATCATCACCCGCTAAAGTATCCCCATAAGAAGAGCCTGCAATATTTTCAATAGAAGAAAAAGTATCTGTACCTGCGCCCACAGTATTTTGCGTAGCACCTGCTAAAAGATTGATTTCTACTCCAGCACCGGCATCTGCATAATCCGCCGTATCATCTCCTGCTCCACCAGACAATATATCATCGCCTAAGCCGCCACGAAGTGTATCGTTACCATCTTCACCAACCAGTTCATCATCACCATCACGACCATCAAGAAAGTCATTTCCGTCACCTGCTACAATGAGATTGTTGCTTTCATTACCTACGAGTCTGTCATTTTGCTTGGAACCGATGATATTTTCAACACCTGAGAGTGAGTCATCCCCATCACCACTGGCAATCCCTGCTGAAAGATCAACAGTGACAGCAGTACTTACTAAAGAGAAATCAACACTGTCTACACCTTCTCCACCAAGGATAACATCATCACCTGCACCACCGACAAAAGTATCCTCACCGGCGCCACCTATCAGATTATCCGCACCATCTCCACCAAGCAGCATATCTTTACCATCTCCACCAAGAAGATCATCATCACCTGCTTTTCCTTCTAGTGTGTCATCACCTCCTGCACCGACAAGGGTATTATCTGCTTCATTTCCAAGAAGTGTATCCGCATAGTCAGTACCCAGTACATTTTCGATACTGGTTAATCTATCCGTACCGGTTTGGGCAGAAGTGGCTGTACTGGCTGATAAATCTACTGCAACCTTTGAGCCAAGTGCAGAAAAATCCACCTTATCACTGCCATCTCCACCATCTAGAATATCTGTTCCTGTTGAGGCGATAAGAGTATCATTTCCCAGTCCACCTTCTAAACTGTCATCACCACCTCGACCATCAAGGAGATCATTGCCATCTAAACCTTGAAGTCTATTGTTTTCATCATTACCGGTGATAGTATCAGAACTTTTAGAACCAATCACATCTTCAATACCCACCAAAGTATCGCGTGAGCCAAAACCATCATTTGTCGCTGTTTGGGTATTTAAATCTACTTCAACTTTTCCAGAAGCAAGAGAATAATTAGCAGTATCCCTGCCTTCACCACCGATGAGGGTATCATCACCCAAACCACCTTGTAGTGTATCATCACCTTTTGCGCCATCCAAAATATTGACAGAGCTATTACCTGTTAATATATCATCAAAGTCAGAACCTGAGATATTTTCAACTTCTTTAAGCGTATCAATCCCGGCACCTTTGGTATCCTGTGCATCAAGTCTTGATAAATCCACCTCCACAAAAGAAGCAGCATTTTTAAAATCAACGGTATCAATACCTTCACCGCCATCAAGGACATCATCACCCTCTTTGCCTTCTAAGTAGTCATCACCTTTACCACCCATCAAGATATTGTTCTCTGCATTTCCTCGCAGTGTATCATCAAAATCAGACCCAATCACACCTTCAATGCTGTCAAAAGTATCACGCCCCTGACCTCCGCCGATATCCTTGGCTCCTTGTGTTTCCAGGTCGATGTCTACAGAAGCAGAAGCAGAAGAATAATCTGCGATATCCAGCCCCTCTCCACCAAGGAGTTGATCATCACCTGCGCCGCCTTTAAGCGTATCATTGCCTGCTTCACCCTCTAGTACATCATCACCTGCACCACCAAGAAGATTATCATCACCGGTTCCACCAAGAAGACTATCATCACCACCAAAACCAGCAATCGTATCATTGCCTGCATTTCCTGATAAAATATTGCTGTTGCTATCTCCTTTAATGTCATCATCAAAAGAAGAACCAGCAAGGTTCTCAATAGCAATCAGCGTATCCACACCTTCCCCTGTCACAACACCTGTTGTCATATCCGCAGTGATACTTGCTGTCGCTTCATAATAATCGGCTAAATCTATCCCGATGCCACCATCTAAAGTATCATTACCGCCACGACCTGAAAGTGTATCGTTTCCCGCATTTGCTTCGATGACATTATCATGATCATCTCCGATAAGGGTATCATCGGCCAAGCCACCTTTGATATTTTCTATATTTCTGAGACTGTCTGTCCCTTCCCCGATAGCTTGATTGGTAGAGAGATTGACTTGCATCGCTGTAGCCATATGAGAAAAATCAACAAGATCTTCGCCTTCACCCCCATCGATATAATCATCACCCAGACCACCTTGCAGTGTATCATCCCCAAATTCACCATACAAAGAATCGTCACCTGCATTTGCGCGTAAAATATCTTTGCCATCAGCACCAAAAAGCTTATTGTCACTATCATTTCCACTAAGCGTATCATCAAGGTTTGAGCCACGAAGATTTTCTATCGATACCAAAGTATCTTTACCTGCACCTTTGGTATTTTGTTCGCCTGAGCGTGATAAGTCCACTTCAACCGCTGCTGAAGCATTGATATAATCAGCCATATCACCATCAACATCTTCAGCACCACCATCCAGCGTATCATCACCCAGTCCGCCCTGCAGCGTATCATCTCCCACGTCACCTTTTAAAGTATCATCTCCTTCAAGTCCTGCCAGAAAATCATTGCCCAGGTCACCCGAAAGTGTATTGACTCCGGCATCACCAGCGATTTGATCATCTGCGCGTGAACCTATGGCATTTTCAATACTCACCAGTGTATCGACGCCATCTGCTCCTACTGCCGTTTTTTGTTGTAAATCTATCTTGACACTGGCATCAGATTCAGAAAAATCAACTGCATCTTTACCGAGTCCACCATCGATAAGGTCATCCCCTTTGCCCCCTATTAAGACATCTTCACCCTCAAGACCTCTTAGGGTATTGTTCTCATCATTGCCTTTTAGTCTATCTGCAAAAGTGGAACCCGTCACATGTTCGATATCCACAAGTCTATCATGCCCTTCACCCGTAGCAATTCCTGCTTCAAGATCAACATCCACTGCTCCGGCGGCATCTGAATAATCGATCATATCACCCGCCAAGCCTTCGCTTCCACCATCTAAAACATCATCACCCTCACCGCCTTTGAGCGTATCATCACCCTCACCTGCTTGCAAAGTATCATTCCCAGCAGCCCCATCAAGATAATCATTTCCTGCATCTGCGATAAAAATATTATCTGCGCCATCACCGACCAATTTATCAGCATATTTTGTAGCCAGTATTTTCTCTACACTGTTAACGCTGTCATAGCCTTCACCAGAGATATATTTTTGTGCCAAATCCGCTTCGATACCGTTATACGCTAGATGAGAATAATCCAGCGTATCCACACCTTCACCACCATCGATGTCATCATTGGCGCCAGAAGCTTTGAAGTAGTCATCACCCCCATTACCTTTTAAGACATTGACTTCATCATTTCCATAAATAAAATCTTTAAAAGCAGAACCCGTTGCATTCTCAATACTCTCTAATCTATCTGTCCCTTCACCTTCTGCTTTACCATAACTTGCACCTGTACCCACAGAAGCAGGATCGGTTAAATAGATAGAAACACCATTGTTAGCATCTGTAAAGTCCGCTGTATCTCTTCCAGCTCCTCCATCGATCAAATCATCACCCAATCCACCAGCAATGGTATCATCACCGATTTCTCCTTTTAAGGTATCATCTCCGCCTTTGCCTTTAAGAATATCATTGCCTTCACGCCCTTTGAGGATATTCACAGCATCTGAACCCTCAATCGTATCAGAAAGACTTGTTCCATACACATTTTCGATATTTGTGATACTGTCTTCACCCTGACCGGTTGATTTTTCAAGTATCAAAGAAAGATCTATTCCTTTTGTTGAGGCTAGATAATCAAGGGTATCTATCCCTTCACCACCATCGATGACATCATCACCTTCACCAGCCTCAATCGTATCATCACCTTTACCTGCCAGGATTTTATCATCACCTTCATAAGCTGTAATGATATCCTTTGCCCGTCCTCCAAGCACCTCCGTATCACCATGTGAAGTCAAGATTACGTTCTCATTGGGTGTACGTGACAGTACAAAACCCACTGATTCTGTACCATCATACGTATAATCTTCAGGATTTTTGACATCTTTTACCTGCAGCCCCACAGTTTGACGCCCCAGCAGTTCCTGATCATCCGGGATGATAAAGTCAGCCAACTCCTCTTGCGGCAGTGTTACATTGGCAATATCAAACTGAGAGTGTACCTCTATTTGCGTAGAAAAATCATTGTGTGCTGTATCATCTTTGTATTTTAAAACAATTTCCAGACCGTTCTTTGTCTCTGTAAAACCCTCTTTTTCAGAGAGTGGCGGTAAGCTCGGATCCCGGTTAGCCACATCTTCAGCAGTGATCTTTCGTTCAATTGTCCAGGTGCCATTGCCATTATCTTTGCCATTGACGATCTCAAAACCTTCAGGCAGCTCTTTAAATGTAATTTTATCGATTTTAAATCCCATCGGCTGTTTTGCATTGATAGAAACCAAACGGGAAAGATACCCTTCATTAAACCACTCTGCATTGTCAGCGGTTATTTTCATCGCTTCATCATGGGATGAAAAATCCAGTGTTTCAAATTCTGATTGTGCTTCACCGCTGCTGTCATAACGGGCTCTTACACTTCCCCCGCCACCATCTACTACTGTGGAATCATTATTGGAATAGACATTTTTTTGTGTTTGAAAAAGCCCTACATCAAATTCCAGCGTTGCAGTGACATCTGCAGCGGCATCCTGACTGGCTGCGGCAGAAGAGTCATCTGAAGCTTTAAAATTGGATGTAAAATCATTTTCTTCAAAATTGTTGCTTGCAACATCTTCTTCGATATCTATCATCTTCATTTTATCTTGCTGCGCGGCTGCCGCTTCATCAGACTGATTTTGACTTTTGAGTTGTTGTTCCTGTTTATCGAGTGCTTTTTCTTTATCTTTAAGTGCTGCTTCTTTTTCTTTGATCGCTTCACTCTGTTCTTTTAAATCAGCCTGCAGTTTTTCCAGTTTATTTTCCAGTGCTACTGTATCATCAGTCACAATAGAATCGATAGCACTCTCTTTGACTTCATCAACCTGCATCAAGAGACCCGAAAGCTCCAATACCTGGCCAGATGGCAGGATAATCACAGGTGGGTTGTCTTCAAATGCCATGGCTGCCATAGAGACAAAAACAACTTCACCCTCACCGGGTATTCTGACAACGATATCTCCACCTACCATTTTAAAATGGGCATGACTCACATCAAAATCAAAGCTTATTTTATCACCTGGTCTTGCAAAGACACTGATACTTTCGCCCTGTTTTGGTGCCTGTGTAATCGTTACTTTTTCATTAGTATATTCGACATATGAAGTTGCATTTTCTGCCATCATTATTCCTAAACATTATATTCTAGGTTTAATATCGGCATATAATGCAATATATTTAATAAATTAAATTCTTATTTGATTACTTTGATTTTTACATATCCATAGGCATATGATTTATCAGATGTTTTACGCATCTTTAGACGCATATCAGTTAACTTTATATCCATCTTTTTAATCGTATTTTTAATATTTAATGCCCGTCCCAGAGAGATCTGTTTTGGTATGGTAGTCCCCAATATCTTGGTTGGCTGTGCCACAGAAATCTCAAATCTTGCTTGTGGATTTTTCTTTTTCTGAGCTTTGATAAAGGCAGAAACATCTTCTTTAATCTCTTTTGTGATAAAAATCTCTTTATCATGATAGCCTACTATTAATTGACCTTTTGTGCTTTTATCTACAAACTGTTTATCCAGTTTTTCTTCTTTTTTTGCCATGGTAATAGCATTTCCCTGGGATGTTCCACCGGTAAACAGAGAATCATTCCCTGCTGCATCTTTGGGAGTTTTTTTACTTTTGGCAACTGATACCAAATCCGTAATATCTGCCCCTTTATTTAGACTGTCCACTTTGGCAGAACTTTTTTCAGCCAGGGTATCAGACTTGGCATTAAACTGCATATAATAGGCCACATTGACAATGGTGACCAATATAAAAAGCAGCAGTACAAGAATAACTGATGAAAAGACATCCACAAATGGAGGCCAGGGATTAAATTCAACTTCACATTTTTTTGCTCTTGCCATGATTAGACTTTTTCCTCACTTGAGAAATGTTTTTTCATAAAGTCCATTGTCTCGTCAAGTTTTGATGCATGTTGATGAAGATGTTCTTTGTTCACTCTTTTTTCCAACTGATGCAGCCTTTGTTTGAGGGTTTTATTCACATTCTCCAGTGAATCAGCCATTTGAAAAATATGCATGCTGTTTTCTTGCTCTTTGAGCTCCTGTTTTAAAACCATATTAGAGATAATGTGTTCTCTTTGTTGCAGGGATTCCTGCTCTTTTTCATGTGCTGCCTGCAAAGTGGTAAAAGTCTCTGCCACTCTCTTTTCCTGATCCTTTTGCAGCTTGGCTATTTCACTGAATTTTTGCTCATTTTCCTGTGATATCGTCTTCAGCAGCGACGCATGTCGTCTGCTTTGGATACTGTTTTCCTGACTATTTTCTGCGATTTTTTCCAGGCTGTTTTTCATTTCAAAAAGCAGTTTTTGCTCTTGGCTGGAATGTGCTTTTAGCATCTGTATTGTCTCAATAAAAGCAGATTGAAAAGAGTGATTCACTTCAGAGACGGCATGCATCTCATGGCGCAATGCTTCAATTTGGGAAACAAAAATATCCATGTAGGACTCTTGATGGTTTTCCAGTGTCGTTGCAGGGATCAGTGCCCCTGCTTTATTCTCTTCTGAGATTTTTTCGACTGTTTTTGACTGCAGCCAGTTTTCAACACCTGCCAGGAGTGACTCCTGGGCTTTATTGAGTAGATAACCTTTGATACTCAAAAGAATCGCTGAAATAACACCAAAAAGTGATGAACCAAACCCCACGGCCATACTCGAAAGCGGTATCGCAAAATCTGCCATAATTTTAGCGATATCAACATTGCTTCCCGCCAAAGAGGAAACAATGGTCCCCATGCTCGCGATTGAGCCTAATAAACCGGCAAAGGTACCCAAAAGTCCAATCATCAATACCGTACCGATAAAGAAGTTATTGTATTTGTTCTGGTTGCTGTATTTTTCCTCCAGCCATGCCAGTATATCTTCAGATTCCTGCTGTGTAAAAATCAGTGTTTGCGCTTCTGCTCTGCTTTTTATCTTTTGAGCGATATTGCTGGGAAAAATCTTTTCAATGCCTTTGAGATAAAAAGATATATCTCCCTTCTTATACATCAATACACCAAAGGTTCCCGTCACCATCGTTAAATCTTTGGCGGCTTTTAAAATCATAAAAGTACCAATTGCCAACAATGCTACAATGGCGATATTAAATGTCAGTGTAGACATAAAATAGAGTTTAAATGTCTCCAGGTTGGATATCGCAATAAAATAGACAAAAAGCCACAGAACAAAATAGGCTTTAAATATTTTTAATCTTTTCACCACTCACCTTTAAAATAAAAATAACAACATAGAGACAATTAAGCCAAGCGCAACCATCGTGACAGAATTCACCAGGTTTTTAACCAGATTTACAAAAGAGTTGTCATTTTTGATCTCTTCAGCGATAAAAGCCACCCCTATATAATCTCCCTCACTATCATAGACTTTTTCATAAACATAAAAATAACGACTATCTTTGATAAAACCATTTTCTTCCAACTTCATGCTAAAATCAACATTTTTCAACTGATCCAAAAAGGATTTGTGGTAAGCCTTTGTTTGCACATAATACTTATCATGATAACTGGTATAAAAATGCTTTTTTATATCAGGATCCAGCTTGTGCATACCGCTTTCACTCAGAAAAAATGCAAACTCTTTATGCTCTTTTTGATAGTTTTGAACCAGGGTATTAATATCTTTATCAACTTCTACAGCGGTAATCGTACCATTGTTATCGATCATGGGGATAGCAGAAGAAAATACCGTACCACTTTTTTTCACAGTAATACCAATACTTTTTTGACGATTTGGTATCTGTTTAAAAGAGATGTGGATTGAGTGATCTGCTTCAGTTTCATTAAGTATATCTTCAATTGCTTTGCTTTTTGCCGCAATTCTCTGCGTGGCATTTTCATCTTTGGCAAAAAAATCATTGGCTAAATCTTTATTTTTTGACACTGTCAGAGCAATAGCTGTGGTATATGCATTTTCTGTATTGATTTTATTTTTGAAAGTGAGGGCATAATGGTCTTTTTGATTCATATAGGTTTTATGTGCTACATCCAAGACAAGAAAATTAACAAAATAAAGAGATACAAATATCCCCAGCAAGGAGAAAGATGTTAATAGCGTAAACCATAAACCTTTTTTCTTTTTTGCTTTTTCCATCAGGGAACCAAACCATTTTATAAAACTAAACATACATGCTCCTGCATTTTCATTCATTTTAGATATACATCTTATTATCTCTTCATTATCGTCTTTTTATAAAAAATCTTTATTTTTTTGGATAAATAAATGAATATAAATTTTTTATTCAAAAAAGTATAAATAATATTTTAAACTTGCCGATATAAAAATGAAAGAATTTAAATTAAGAGGTTTATTGAAGTATGATGAAGCAAATTTTGAGATATTTTATCTATATACTAACCATGCACATCTCACTGCTGGCCAATCATACTGTAGATGCGATCCCTCTTTTTTCAGATACGCCCTATCTTCATACTACAGCAAGTGATAACAACAGTTCACAAATCCAGCAAAATCCAATTTATCTGGCAGAGCAGTCTCTGCTCATCAGTGATGAACCACATATTATAAAACCCTCATCTATTCAAAAAGAGACAAAAAAAGCCAATCAAAGCATCCAGCTTTCTCTACCAAAAAGCAGCAAAACCGCTGTCAAAGTCAAGCAGGATAAGATCCCACAAACACCACCCAAAAAAATAGCGAAAAAAGAAGCACAGTCCTATCATGATAACAATGCCAGCAAAAAGAGTATCACCCAAGGTCTCACCCTGAAAGAAGCGATACTCAAAGCACTTAAAAAGTCTTATAAAATATCTGCAGGACGTGAAAAAGTCATTCAGGCAAAACGCAAAGTTGATGAAAAAATCGCAGCCTATCTTCCCACACTCAATCTCTCAGCCAATGCCGGGGGTGCCTACCTGAGTCCTTATCAGACTCCAGAAGAGAAGTTTTTAAAATCAGATGAGAGCCTGACACTCAATCAAAACCTTTATGCAGGCGGTAAACACAGCAATGAAATCAAACGTGAAAAAGCCAATCTCATTGCAGCAGAAAAAAAATTTAAAGACCAGGTTGAAGAAGAGACACTGAAGATTATAGATGCCTACTTAAGCTTGATCTATCAAAAAAAGGGCATTGATATCACCAGAGCCAATATGCTCTCTTTACAAAAAATACTTGATATTGTGACCACCAAAGAACAAAACGGCGCTGCTACAAAAGGAGATTTAAATTATATCAAGTCACAGGTAGAGAATGCTTCTGCCGCTTTGGTTAAAGCAGAGTCAAAGTACCAAAATGCCGTCTCTTTTTATGAATATTATGTTGGTAAGCTCGATCAGACAACGATGCCGATTCAAACAGAATATGACTTTGCCCTCCAAGACAAAAACAGCACAATTTTACTAATGGGGCACAATAATTCAAAATTGCTCATCGCCCAATCCAAGATGCAGGCTGAAGAGTATAATCTCAAAGCACTGAGATCAAAATTCAAACCAACACTTGATCTCTCTATTACAGCCAAAGACAAGCAAAGCGGCTATCTTGCAGAACCGCAGGAAGACCGTGCTACAGCACTACTCTCTTTCAACTACAATCTCTATAATGGCGGTAAAGACAAAGCCAAACTTTTGGGCAGTAAAAGTAAAATTGCACAATTGCAGTATCAGTTCATCGATATCAAAGAGAGCAGCGAGTATAACACCAAGCAAGTCTATGAAAATATCCTTTCATCTTTGGATACACTCAAACACACACAAAATGAAGTGGATGCCAATCTCAAAGTGATCGATTCATACTGGAGTGCCTTCAAATACGGTACACAGGATATACAGGCTCTCTTACTCGCCCAAAGAGCTTTAAACCGTTCGCAGCTGGATATGATCAAAGAGAAGCAAACCTATGTTAATGGATATTTCAAACTGATGCAGCAAACAGGAACACTGCTACAAACCCTGCACCTAGAAGATTTTGCCAATGCAAAAAAGATTATTCAGGATAAATCTATCCATTACTTTTAGAGGTACCCTTTATAATAAATTGACTATAATTGCCTCAAAAACGAGGCAATATGGACTTTCACATAGACCACACAGACAATAAAGCCAGAGCCTGCACAATCAAAACAGCACACAGTACGATAAAAACACCTGTATTTATGCCAGTGGGAACAGTGGGAAGTGTCAAGGGACTGGATGCTACAGATATGATTGAACTGCTGGAAACTGAAATCATTCTGGGCAATACCTATCATCTTTATCTGCGTCCTAAAGATAGTGTAGTCAAACACTTTGGGGGCTTGCACGGCTTTACCAACTATCCCAAAAGTTTTCTGACTGACTCTGGGGGATTTCAGGCTTTTTCTCTCTCAAATATCTCAAAACCTGATGAAGACGGTATCACCTTCAAAAGTCACATAGATGGTTCAAAACATTATTTTACTCCCCAAAAAGTAATCGATATCCAATATAATTTAAACTCCGATATTATGATGATTTTAGATGATCTTATTGCCCTACCTGCAGAAAAAAGCCGTATCGAACTCTCGATTGAGCGCACCTCCAGATGGGCAGAGACTTCCATCAACTACCACAGACAACAACAGCAAAAAGGGATGGCAGCTGATCAAAATATATTTGCCATCATCCAGGGTGGAACCAGCCAGGAATTTCGCGAAATTTCAGCCCGCTCACTCTGCAGTATGGATTATGACGGATTTGCCATTGGCGGACTCTCTGTAGGTGAAGCCAACCAACAGATGTATGATACCGTTGAATTTACCACACAGTTTATGCCTTTGGATAAACCACGCTATCTTATGGGAGTGGGAACACCGGAGGATTTGATTGAAAATATCGAACGCGGTGTTGATATGTTTGACTGTGTTATGCCAACCAGAAATGCCAGAAACGGTACGCTGTTTACCTCTTTTGGAAAGATCAATATCAAAGGTGCCAAACATATTCTGAGTGATGAACCCATTGACAGTGAATGTGACTGCTACACTTGTAAACGCTATACAAGAGGCTATCTCAACCATCTTTTTCGTGCCAAAGAGCTGACTTATTTTAGACTTTCTTCCCTACACAACCTGCACTATTACCTCTCCTTGATGAAGGCAGCAAGAGAAGCAATTTTGGCAGATAATTTCCAGGATTTTAAAGCACAATTTTATGCCAAAAGAGGGATATAGATGAAAACGGGTCTGCAACTCTTTTTTGTGATACTCACGATACTTCTCATAACACTCTATTTTATCACCAAATCCATTACCACGGTACACCCTCTCAATCTCAGTATCGCAGCGGGGCGTGAAGGTGGAACCTATTATCAATATGCACACAATTTGGCCAAGAGACTTGAAAAAAACGGCTTTAAAGTCAAGATCATACAAAGTGCCGGTTCAGTAGAAAATCTTGCCTTACTCAAAAACAAAAAAGCAGATATAGGTTTTGTGCAGGGCGGCTGTGCTTTGGAAGAGGACAAAAAGGTTTTACGCTCTATCGCATCACTCTATTTTGAGCCCTTATGGCTTTTTTATGACGCTGATATCAAAGAAATTTCTTATCTGAAACAACTCAAACCCCTGCGTGTTTCCATAGGGGAGAAAGGCAGTGGTACCCAAGAGCTGCTGCATACACTTTTTAAAGTCAATGCACTTCCTACTGACACCATGCAAAAACTCTCTACCCAAAATGCCTACCAGGCCTTTAAGGAGGGTAAACTGGATGCATTCTTCACCGTACTTTCTCCCACCTCACCTCTGATAAAAACCCTGCTTTTGGATAAAGCACTGAAAGTTGCCTCACTCAAACGCATACCCGCTTATGAGGAGAATTTCAGCTACCTAAGAGCCTTTACGCTAACAGAGGGCAAGTTGGATCTTGAAAAAAATATTCCAGATCACACACTGCATCTTCTCACCACAACGGCAGCATTAGTTACCAGAGATGATTTGGATAATTCCATTGTACGCTATATCACGAAAGAACTCACGGATGCTTATCGGTCAAGCCTCTTTCCATCTATCAAATATGTTGATATCCCGATGCACCCAGAGGCTGAAAAGTACCTGCTCAAAGGTGAGAGTTTCCTGGAAAAGATATTTCCATACTGGATCGCATCCAATATCGACAAACTAAAATATCTGCTTATTCCTATCTTAACCCTGCTTATCCCTCTCTTTAAAGGTATTTTTCCACTCTATAAATGGCGTATCAGATCAAAAATCTATAAATGGTATGATGATTTGGAAGAGATTGAAAAAGAGAACAGTCATCTTGATGATGCACAAAAACAGGAAAAACTGGAACAACTCCTAATAGAGATAAATGAGCATCTGGAAGTACCCTCTGCTTACAAAGGTGAGTTATATGCATTAAAGCTGCATATTGACAATCTCATTGTCAGGTTAAGCCGGGACTGATATCCAGGCTGTTTTGCAGCTGTGTATAATAGTGCAGCAGCTCACTGTTTTGATGCTTTTTGGCTCCGGCTATCATGATAGCGATTTTGCGCTCCAGCATACGCACAGCAGCAGCGTTGTCTATGTGTTTTAAAAGTGCACTGATACGAAATCTGTCCATCAACGGTGTCGAAAAAGAGAGTTGATCCCCATGTCCGGCATATTTGGTAGTCAAAGCTTGATTGATCAGACCCAGTTCATACTCTCTTAAGATCCGAAGCCAAAGATCATAATCTTCACAGACGGGTAAAGTTTCATCAAAATAGCCAATTTTTTCAAATACACTGCGCTCTATCATGACAGAACTTGGCGCAATTTTACAAAAATCCATATTTTCTTCAAAACACCAGCCATGCGGTTTGGCATGTCTCTTCTTTTGTTTCACCTCTTTGTTATTGCGCAGCCACTTTTCATCGGTATGGCTGATAAGGCAGGCTGGATTGTTATCATGATAGCTACGCTGCAAATACAATTTATCCACCTGCCATCTATCATCTGAATCAAGCAGCGCTATCCATCTGCCACGGCTTGCTTTGATACCCCTGTTTCTGGCAGCGGATACGCCGGCATTTTTTTGGGAAATCACTTGTATTTTATCATGATAGCTTTGTAGTATAGCGTGGGTACCATCACTGGAGCCATCATCTACTACGATGATTTCATCCGCACTTAACGTTTGAGAAAGTACTGAATCTATCGCCTTTGCAATAAACTTTTCCCGGTTAAAAACGGGGATGACAACTGAGATCAAGAGCGTTTTTTAGTCACTTTGGAAAAATAGAGCCACAACAAAGCCAAAAGCAGCGCCAATATCAACGGCAATATCCAAGGATGTGACTTGATATAGCCAGCCAACTGTATGATATGCTCACCACCCTTGTAACTCAAAAGTCCAAAAAAGAGAGCAAATAAAGCAGAAGCAAAGATATTGAGCAGACCAAATTTGACAAAAGAGTATTTACTCAGACCCATCGCGATAGGCACCAGGGTTTTTACGCCATAGATATACTTTTGTATAAACACCACCCAGTCACCATACTTTTTAATCAAGATATGTGAAAGTGCAAATTTCCGTCTGTGTTGTTTCATATAGGGTGCTGTCAGTGCTTTGTTATAGCGCGCTAAATAAAATAGAAACATATCCCCTATATAGTTGGCAGTTGCCGCTATCATGATAGAGAGTGTGATATCCATTTTCCCCATATAGGAGAGTGCACCTGCTGCGATCAAACCAAAAAATCCACCCCCAAAGGAGTAGAGAAAAAGCGCAATATACCCATATGTTGAGAGTGAAGAGAGAAGATCCTGCATTAGTAACCGTTAAAAATACGTTTCAATGTTTTTACAACCGGCGGCACTGATATCTCATAATTGTTGAAAATATCGGTGGGAGAAACATCTTTTCCATAAAATCGTGCATTGGCGGCTTCATCCACCATCAGTGAACTGCCGGCCAATGATACACCGGCATAAAGCCCTTTGGTCATGGCATAGGTATAGACTTCCTGCTGAAAGAAAATATCGCCATTGATACCGACTTCCCGCCCAACGGGACCTGCTGCAACCGAGGCATCTACTCCCAGTGTCAGCTTTGATGTGATGAGACCATCAACAGCTTTTTTGGTTTTAAATGCCAGTACCAGATCACTTGAACTAGCACCCAGCTGAAAACCGACACTCCCTTCCATCAAAGTGATAAAAACGGGATTTCCCCAGACACCTTTGTCATCTTTGACACAGATAACACCATTGCCGTACTGGCCACCCAAAAGAAATCCAACTTTATAAGTGGATGGAATAATCGCAACAGCATATGCCTTTTTAAACAGAATTGGAGGTATGGCATTTTCGGGTAGATTGAGCAAATCTTTGAGTGTTTTTGCAGCTTGCAGCACTTTTAAGTCTTCACTTTTACCGGCATGCGCCAGATTGATAGACAAGGTGAGTATCAAAAATATCCAGACAACTTTTTTCATTTTTTCCCTTTGTTGACATATTCGGTAAATTTACCATTTAAAGCTAACAATGTATCATAATGACCCTCTTCGATGATACTTCCCTGATCCAACACATAGATATAATCTGCCTGCGTAATCGTCGAGAGTCTGTGTGCGATTATTATAGTAGTTCTTTCTTTTAGAAAGGTTGATAACTGTGAAAAAAGCAGATCTTCTGTATTCACATCCAAAGAAGAAGTCGATTCATCCAGGATGACCACATTTGGATTGGCGATAATCATTCTGGCAATAGAGAGACGCTGACGCTGCCCACCGCTGAGTTTGACACCATTTTTTCCGACAATGGTATCCAGACCATTTTCCAAACTCTCTATAAAATCATGTAACTGCGCCACATCTACTGCCTGTTGCAATACACTCTCATCCACCTTCTTGTCAAATGTCAGATTGTAACGGATCGTATTGTTAAACAACATCGGTGACTGCAAAACCAAAAAAACATGCTCACGTATCACATCCAGACCAATTTCTTTATAATTGACATCGTCATAACAGATTTCACCACTCTCAGGCTGGTAAAATCCCACGATAAGCTGGGCCAGTGTTGTCTTGCCGCTGCCTGTTTCACCGACAATCGCTATTTTTTTGCCTTTGGGCGCACGAATGTTGATATCTTTTAGACTGTACGCTCCCTCTTCATAAGCAAAATGCACATCTTTTAGCTCAACTGCATTGGTATGCGTCCCCAGGAAGGGATTTTTACGATGTGGGAAAACCGGTTCTTTATGCAGCATAACCACTGTATTGATGCGATCCAGTGCTGCTTTTGCATTGTGATAGGCATACTGTATCGAGATGATTTCCTGCAAAGGATTCATGATCACCCACAGATAACCAAAAATTGCCAGCATCATCCCAATCGTCAAATCACTATAGGCTACTGATAAAACGCCGGTGGCACGAAAGAGCTCAAACCCGGCCAAAAAGAGAAAAAAAGAAAAAAGCATTGCCGCTTCATTTTTAAACTTGAAATTGATCGAAGCATCTTTGATCTCTCTGGCATCCTCTACCAGATTTTTTACAAATACTTTCTCCTGATTGCTCGCTTTCACCTGCCAGAACAGATCCAGGTTTTCTCCCAGATTTTCCTGAAATTCTGCTATTTTTTTATTTTCCACTTTTTTAAGTTTTGCCACTTTTCGTGCTATTTTTTTCGTCACATAGGCGATCACAGGGGTTAAAGAGAGGATAAAAAGCCCCAACTGCCAATTGAGCCATAACAACATCGAAGCGATTCCTATCACCGTCAGGATTGAGATAATAAAACGACTCACAGAAACACCTAAAAAATTATCAATTGTTGCCACATCCACCACCAGGAGTGATGTGATTTTTCCGGAACCAAAATTTTCATATTCACTCAGCGAGGTTTTGGAGATATGCTCCAGCAAACCTTCCTGTATCTTAAAAGTGACATTTTTAGAGATTGTTGTAAAGTACCAGTTTTGCGCGACATTCAGCATAAAAAAGAGCGCTCTTAGTAAAATAGAAAGTACCAATATCACCAAAACATAAAAATATGCTTCATGCGGCGGTGCAAAGAAGCGGTTCACACTCTCTATCATGATAGCTGGTTTTTTCAAGAGAATTTCATCGATAAGATAAGGCACCAATAACGGTATAGGCAAAGAGACAAGCACTGCCAGTATCGCAATCACATTGGCTAAAAGCAACTCTTTTTTATACTTGAAAACTTCTTTAAAAATATCTTTGAAACTCTGTTTATGCATACTATATTGTAGCCAAAGAATATAAATAGATGCATATTTACAATTTATTTTGCTATTATCACTTTATCATTATACCAAAGAAGCAAAGCATGAATCAAACAACAATTACCTGCCCAAATTGCGGCACCGAAATCGATATCAGCCAAAGTCTCTATGTCAAACTGGAACAAAAAGCAAAAAGTGAACTGCAAAAAGAGATTTTGACCCATCGAAACAAATACAAAGAAGCGATGGAGAGTTTAAAAAACAAAGAAGAAGCGATTAAAGAGCAGGAAGAAAAATTTTCAAAAGCCCTGGAAAAAGCGACTGAAGAAAAAGTAGAAGCAGCATTAAAACAGGAAAAAGAGAAGCTGGAAAAGCAGCTCAAAGAGAAAATCAAAGAAGAGCAGCATGATCAGATGAAACTACTGCAAAAAGAGCTCAGTGAAAAGTCCGAGCAGGTACAGGAGCTCAATACAACCAAAGCGATGATTGAAAAACTCAAACGGGAAAAAGAAGAGATGGAGTCTGTCATCAAACTAAAAGCCGAGCAGGAGATGAATGCCCTGCTCAAAGAAGAAAAAGAAAAGATTGCCAAACAGACACAGCAGCAGCATGACTTGAAGCTCAAAGAAAAAGATGAACAACTTGAGCAGATCAAAAGACAACTTGAAGATACCAAACGTAAAGCGGAACAGGGATCCATGCAAATTCAGGGAGAAGCACAGGAGCTGGCGATAGAGACCTGGCTGGCATCCCAATTTCCGTTTGACAGTGTAGATGAAGTAAAAAAAGGTGCTTTTGGGGCAGATTGTGTGCAGGTGGTGCACACCAGAGAGATACAAAACTGCGGTGTCATCTGCTATGAAAGTAAAAATGCCAAAGTCTGGAGCAATGAGTGGATCAATAAACTCAAACAGGATATGCTCAAAGTGCATGCCGATATCGGTGTACTGGTTACCCAGGTGATGCCAAAAGAGCTGGATAGAATGGGCTTTGTGGATGGTATATGGGTCTGCTCTTTAGAAGAGTTTAAAGGCTCGGTTTCACTCTTAAGAGAGAGTTTGATTCGTATTGCACACAGCCTGCAAAAAGAAGAGAATAAGACAGATAAAATGACCCTGCTCTACAACTATCTGGGCAGCAATGAATTTTCACTGCAACTGAATGCCATCGTTGATGGATTTATCAAGATGCAGGAGGAATTGGACAAAGAGAAGCGATCCCTGATGGCAAGCTGGAAACGCCGGCAAAAACTCATCGATGGTGTCTTGGCAAATACCACCGAGATGTATGGTGCACTGCAGGGCATCGCCGGCAATGCTATCGGACATATACCCACACTGGAACTGCCCTTTGAAGAGAGTGAAGAGGAATGAGACTTTCTCTCTTTGTACTTATCATGATCGTGATACTGCTGTCAGGATGCAGCAGACATTCTCCTGCGCTAAAAGAGATTAAAAAACCGCTCATAAAAGAAAAAACAGTTGAAGATATCGGTGCCAAAATGGGTAATCCCATCTATATGCGCATTTTCAAAGAAGAAAAAGTCCTGGAACTGTGGATCAAAGCTGGCAAATCGTATAAATGTTATAAAACCTACCCCATCCAACGCACTTCGGGTAAACTGGGTCCCAAACAAAAAGAGGGAGATAAACAAAATCCCGAGGGTATCTATGCTATCAGTAAAAAGAATCTCAACCCCTATAGTAAATATCATCTCTCCATGAATATCGGCTATCCCAACCGCCTGGATAGAAATCTCAAACGCAGCGGATTTGCTATCATGATACACGGCGGCTGCAAATCTATCGGTTGTTTTGCTATGGGAGATCGGGCCATCGAAGAGATCTACACCATCGCTTATAATGCCTTGGAGAATGGGCAACCCTACTTTTATGTCGCCATTTATCCTTTTAGGATGAATAGAAAAAATCTACAGCGCTACCGCCATACCGACTGGTACCCTTTTTGGCAAAATCTTCAGGAAAGTTATACCCTTTTTAATCAGGAAAAATACCCGCCAGATGTCACGGTCAAGGGCAAAAAATATGTTTTTAAATCTGCCCTTTAATGTTATGCTGTGTAAATCAGTTTTTCGTTAATTTTACTGCCTGCAAGTTCAACATAACGCATCGGATATTGGTCCATATCCAGTGGACGGACAAATCCTCGTGTTACAATCACTCTGGTCTTTTGTATCTGGGTGACAGAATCGATATGTTTATGCCCTGAAAGCGTTAAAAGCAGATTATCATATTTGAAAAGTTTTTTTTGTGCTTCTTCACTGTTGTTTAAGACATATTTATGGATATCTTTCTCTTTGGTACCACCCCAATAGTTCGTATAAGGATGATGGTTGAGCAGCACTGTCGGCTTGCCTCTTTTCAAGATATTTTCAGCAAATTCCATCGTCTCTTTGGTATAAAGACCGTTATTTTGATTTTCGATACAACTATCCAGTCCAGCAATGATATAACCATTTTTTTCAACTGCCCAGTCTTTTCCACTGACTTCCAGTCCCTTTCTTGATACAAACATCTTTTTGAATTCTTCCAAATTGATACTGTCCCCTTGAGGCTTGGGTGCAGACTCTTTGTTACCACGAACCAGCAGTGTCTGACAATGTAATTTACTAATGATTTTTTGAAAAAGCAGTGCATCTTTGCTGCCTGGAACGTTATTGTTAAAGTTATCACCGCCAAAAAGTACAAAGTCAAGGTCTTTGTAATGTGCATTGATAAATGATACCATCAATTCCATAGCCTCAATACTCTCATCATCACCCAAATCCATATGTGAATCTGTTACATGAATAAACTTTAAAGTCTCTGCTGGATCTTTTTTGGCGGATGCCTGCAGTACCCACGGCATCGTAGTCACTGCCATCGTTGTTTTTAAAAATCTTCTACGTGAAGTTTTTGACATTTTATCTCCTGTTTATTGATATAAGTCACCATAACTGTATGTTACATTTCTATTTAAAAGCAGTGAAGAGAACAAGGTATTTCGCTGCGTTAAAAGAGATGTGAGACTCTGTTGATCTTCAGTTGAAGGATTGTTTAAACCATACAATGAATTAATCGAATCCAAAAAAGAGTTTGACTGCGCATCTGTAGCTACAAAAAGAAGCCTGTTTAACTGCTGTGCGATTTTGCCCAAGTCCTGTTTTTCACTATCACTCAGTGTGATATTTTGCAAAGTACTGTCTTGATTATTGAGAAAAAAATTATTCTGATTGCCAGAAGTGAGTTGTGTGATAGAGAGATTTTGTAGATAGCTTTGCACTTCTGTACTTAAAGAAGCCAACTGCTTTTGCGCACTGCCACTTAATGTCTGATCTGCAAAAAGTGTCTTAATATTCTCCATGATTGTATCGCTATCAGGCAGTTGTCTCTGCAGTGCGCCACTACTGAAAAGATTATTGGCGATATTTCCCAGTTTATGCAGCTGCTCCTGCTGTGAAGCGCTTAGATCTTTGGGGATGCCAAAGATTTGATCAAACTGCCTGTCTATCTGTGAAATCTGAAACAGATTTTTACTCTCATTAGAAAAATTGACACTGTCTATGGCAGCATTTTGAATGATATTTGCAATCTGCGCTCTCTCACCTGGTCTAGAAACCGGCACCACAGTGGAAACAGCAGCGATATTTTTGATACTGGAAAGAAAATCACTCATAGCACACCTCTCTACGCAGCTAATATCTCTAAAATCTTTGCTTATAATGCATTATAGCACTTTTTTAGATAACGCCAAAATAACGTGCTGCCTCTTCCTCATCATCATCTAAATAGGCATAATCTTCATCATTTGCCATCTTGTCTTTGATCACTTCAATGGCCATCATTCTCGCCTTTTCTCTGGCACATTCCATATCTGTGATAAATCCAAGCGCAAAAAATGTAAAAGGTGACTCTTTGTGATAAGAGAGCAACACGCCTTCACACTCTTTTTCTATCACTTCAGCGATCTCGCGGTCAGTCACTTTAAATTCAATAGCCTGCCAGCCGATCTCTTCCAAGACATCATCTTTAAATCCCATAATACCATCACTGCTGGTATCATCATAATGGGCATGTGTGCTGTTAAGCGCCACAATATCACTCCAGGCAGCACTGGCATCTATGCTCACCCTATCACTCTCTTCTACGATTGTATATGAACTTCCAAAGATCTGTGCCAGTGACGGGGTAGCAGACATACCCATACTGCTTGCCGTTTTCTTTTGCTCTTTTGACTTGAAAATGAGAATATCATTTTCTGCCAGGTCACTACTTTTCACTTCACCTTTATAAGTGATAACAAATGTTTTTTGACTATTGAGATATGAGATCAAATCTGCTTTATCCACTACTATTCGTTCATCGACTACATTAAATTCTATCATGATAACTCTCTTGTATTTTTTAAAGTATATCATATGAGAGCTTTTTTATCCCATATAGCAATCTTATATAAAAATATTAATATTAATGCTTTATGTTACCAGATCTCTAGGCAAAAATAAAATTTTACTTTCTTTTTATACATTAAGTTAAAATTTATTTTAATATGTATAGTATAGTTATAATTTTAATTTAAGGAAAATAAGAATGAAGTATATTTCTGTCATATTTTTAATGACACTCATAACACTGCTAAACACAGGATGCGGCACTGTCAATACCGATACAGCGCTAGATAAAACCAACAGAACAATGCAAATAAAAACATATATCACAAAGGGCAATTATCTGCAAATTGCCCGGTATGCTTATCAGACAGTGATTGATCCGATGCATACTGACAAGGAATTTGGGGTGAATTTACCCGGTAAATCGCCGAAAAATTCATTTTACGCGATAGATACTATCACATCATCCAATCAGCAAAAAATCATTCTTCAAAATCACAAAGAGCGATTGGAGATCAAACTCTTGGGTGATACAGTCCATGTGATGTTGATCGGCAACAACTTCACACTAGAACAAAAACTCTCACGCACTGATTTCCTGGCAGTGTAGAAAGGAATGATGATGAAAAATATATTTAAGATTTTATTATCTTTGCTTTTAGGTATGCAATTTCTTTTTGCAGCTACTGTCACAACGACAAAAGATAGTTATAACCCACAAGAAAGTATCGTAGCACAAGTCAGCGGCCTGCCAAAAACAAAAAATTGTAACCCGGATAAGGCAAATAATGACTGTGCCTGGGTTGGGCTTTT
The DNA here is from genome assembly GCA_024762875.1 of Sulfurospirillum sp. Classification (GTDB taxonomy): domain Bacteria; phylum Campylobacterota; class Campylobacteria; order Campylobacterales; family QNZT01; genus JANTGR01. The sequence continues at coordinate 1,125 of JANTGR010000012.1, read as the reverse complement.
CTATGCTTATGATGATAGCAAAGCGGAAAATCTGCTGAATTATCAATATGCGAGCCAAAAGGGAGATGAAAGCTTTACTTTTTCAGGTTTGAGTGACCCTAGTGAGTATGAAGTGCGTGTTTTCTTTAAAAACAGTTTTAATGAAGAAGCCACACATAATTTTAAAGTCCTAGAATCACAACATGCAATTGATGTCAAAACAGTTAAAAACACTTATCAAACGGGTGAAGCAATCACGGTACATGTTAAAAATCTGCCTGGAAACAACAATGATTTTATCGCACTCTTTCATGCATACGACGAGAGTGTTGCAGGCAATGTTATTCAAAAGATCGAGACAGATGGGGAAAAAGAAGGTGATTTTACCTTTAACTCATTGAATGTGGCTGCTGAGTATGAGGTGAGAGCCTTTACAAACGGTACTTTTGATGAAAAAGACTATTATCCTTTCACAGTCACACAGGCACCATTACCTGTCACTGTCTGCAATATTCTGCAAAATGCCAGTTTTGAAAGTGATACGCAGGGTTGGACAGTCTATGGCAGCACAGCACTGGTAAACGATGCCCATGATGGCAGTAAAGCACTCCGTATTTTTAACGGCGGCTTGGATCAAATGTCCCAAAAATTAACCAATGGTATTGATACATACCAATTTAACGGATATTATAAAACAGACGGCAAAACAGACGGAATTTGGCTTGGCATGGGATTTTATGATAACAATAAAAATCTGATTTTTGAACGATCTTCATTTTTAAAAGATAGTAACAGCTACAAAAAATTTGTCTTAAATGCCACAGCAACACCTGAAACCAAATATATCGAAGTATGGTTATGGTCGGATGCTTCCAACAATCAAGGCAAGATTATTTTAGACAACCTCAGACTCAGTACTGCAGCCTGCTATAACTATGCGCTGCCTTCATCTCTGCCGCCAAAAGGACTGGCACCAAACCAGGTACCGCAGTTTGTCGTACTGGGCTTTGATGACAATACAAAATCAGAAGGTATCGACTGGGCAATTAATCTTTTCGCCAATAAATTCAACCATGACGGCTCCGCAGCCAAAACCAGTTTCTATCTCAATACACGAGGCTTGCATGAGGAGGTTGATGATGATCC
>JANTGR010000011.1 GCA_024762875.1 Sulfurospirillum sp. | reverse complement strand
CGACACCCCATTTTGTCAATATCTTTGCATTGTCCAGCGGTACGTAGATCGCTTTGACCTGTTCATGCAGTGCCATGATGCTCTTTTGATCGAGGTGATCATAGTGGTTGTGCGTAATCAAGATGAGATCGATGGCGGGCAGTTCATGCAATGGTGTGAGTGAACCTTCAAAGCGTTTTGGGCCTACGCAGGAGAGCGGGGACGCACGTGTTGAGAGCATCGGATCGACGATCAGGTTGATGCCGTCGATTCTCGCGAGGATGGTGGAGTGCCCCAGCCAGACAAGACTGTCCTGAGACCTAAAAGCCTCTTTATCGATCGTTTTTCTCGGCATCAAAAACGGGGGCACCGTTTGCTCTTTGTCGAGATAATCGCGTAGCATATTTCTGAGACGGTGACTATCTATCTTCATTCGGATAAAATCCCGGTTGAAATATTTCTTGCCTTTTTTGATAGCATTCATGCGCTTATTATACTATAAATCTTTATCATGATAAAATATTTCATCAAAAAAATCAAGAGAAATGATGGCAAAAAAAATCAGCAAAAAATCATTGGGGTACCTTATCCCAACACTACTGCTCATTGGCGGGGCATTTTTTTTATATTATAAAACCAATGTAGCCAGTGGAGGTTTCGCCAGTGGGGGATTTAAATCTTATGGCTATTTTACAGGGGGAAAACCTGCTTCGGATCTGGATGTCCATACTGTCAGATGGCATCAACATCAGGGATATGAAAGAGTTGTGTTTGATATCTATAAATACAATGGGATATTTTCAGATACACCTTTTATCAAAGCAGATAAAACAGGGCATTATCAGATAGGATCAGAGATGCAAAACAGTCTGGAGCTTGATGGAGAAGTGTCAGGATATCGTGCATTTTCAGCGGCATTTCCTTCTTTTGCTCACAGTCACATGGTCAAAAGCATAGAAGTTTTTCCCGAAGATGATGGAAACTATCTTTTTACGATGCATCTGAAACGGCCTGTGCGTTATAAAGTCTTTAGTCTGAAAAACCCGGCACGCATCATTATCGATCTGCGTTAGTCTATCATGATAGAACAAGCCCAAAAAGCACTCAAGCTTTTTCAGGAAGGAAGCAGCGCTTCCAAGATCGCCTGTGCCAAAAGCTACCCGCCGGATATACTGACTGAAGAGATGATGGATTTTTTTGCAGCAGGATTTGACAGTGTGGAGATCTGCGACAGTTTTTGTATCGATCTTTTTGTAAAAAATAAATGGGCACTGCACAAAACGGTCGAATGGGCCAAGAGCCCAGACCTCTACACCAAGCGCGCGGCCTTTATCATGATGGGAGCACTGGCCCGGGACAATCCCGATACACCCAGGTTTGTTTTTCGGGTATTTATGCCTATCATGATACGCGAAAGCACAGATGAAAGAACCGCCGTAAAAGAAGCAATCCAGTGGGCATCAAAAGAGGTCGAAGACAGATTGTCAAAAACTTGACAAGTGCATATAATCAGACTACAATACGCCCATGACTAAAACAACCTCCAAAAATATCCAAATCTCCCTCATGCTGATCGCTACGCTCGGTGTTATGTCCGGTATCACCGTGGTCTCTTCCCTGCCGCTGATCAGTCATACTTTTGCAGATATCCCGCATATTGCATTTCTTTCAAAGATGATGTTGACTATTCCCTCTATCATGATAGCGCTGTTTGCGCCTGTTGCGGGACATATCGTGGATAGATTTGGACGTTTGAGACCTTTGTATCTTGGTATTGTGCTGTTTATTTTAGGTGGTAGTTCTGGATTTTATCTGCATGATTTTTATTTTATTTTACTGGGAAGAGGGGTTTTGGGGCTGGCTGTAGCGCTTATCATGACAAGTGCTACGGCACTCATTGGTGACTATTTTGATGAAGAGACGAGACACCAGTTTATGTCCAGGCAGGGTATGGCAGTGGCTCTTGGCGGGATACTCTTCATCACTTCTGGCGGTTTGCTGGCACAGATACACTGGTCTTATCCTTTTGCGATCTATTTGATACCTCTTTTGTTTTTGCCTTTTTTGTGGAAGTCCCTTTATGAACCGCAAAAACATGGGGCTAGTGCAGAGATGGAACTGGAGAGTTCTCTTTTGCCCGTCTATTTTACAGCCTTTTTTGTGATGGTGCTTTTTTATATGCTGCCTACACAATTACCCTATCTCATAGTCAATACCCTGCAGGGCGAACCGCAGTCCATTGGTTTTGTGATCGCTACTGCCATGACGTTTAATGCACTCATCTCGATGCAATACGCCAAAATCAAAAAACGTCTCTCTTATCAACAGATCTACAGTGTGACTTTTTTATTGTTTGGTACAGGGCTGGTTATCATTTCTCAGGCTTCTTCCATCGCTGAACTCTATTTTAGTACGGTGTTTATGGGGATGGCATTTGGACTGCTGCTGGTCAATACCAATGCCTGGTTTCTCTCCAAAGTACCACCTGCAAAACGGGGAAAAGCGTCAGGTCTGTTAACCTCCAGTTTTTTTCTGGGACAGTTCTCTTCGCCGCTTATTTTTCAGCCGATTGTTGCAGCATTTGGGATACAAATGCTCTTTTTGCTGGTAGGATGTCTGGCTGTAGGGATAGCAATAGTCCTGTTTATAAGGACTAGGAGGCTGTCGGACTCATGCTTGATTGGCTGAAAAATACACTCTTTTGTCCTATTTTCAGCTCTTTTTCGTTAAATAGCTATGGCTATTCGCCTCAAACGAGCCAAAAATATGCCTAAAAGTGTGAATTTTTCGCCTCAATCAGATGAGTCCGACAGCCTCCTAGAGTAGCTTAAATAATTTTTTGGTTAAAAACAGTCCTATTGAGAGTATCATGATAGTCAATATATAGAGTACATTGTAGCCAAAAATCTCCAGTATCAATCCTCCGGGAATAGCGAAAAACAGTCCGATAGAAGTGAGTGTTGACTGGATAGCGACATAAACAGGGCGTTTTTCTTCTGGCGCGATTTCCAGGATGAGGTTCATGTCGGCATTTCTAAATCCATCTCTTGCGATACCAAAGAGTAAAAATATCAACACATAGTGCAGCGGTGAAAAAGCAAAAAATGCCAGCACAAAAAGCACTATCATGATAAGAAAAGCCAACTGCATCATCCGTATATAGTTGTCTGTCATCTTTTTCCATAAAAAGATATTGCCCAGCATACTGCCTATCATCTGGATAGTGATAAATCCACCAACCAGCCAGCCTGTGAGCTCAAAATCTGTTTTGGCTTTGAGGATGACAAAAGGCATAGCCAGTAAAAACGCATACCCCAACAGTGTGATAAGGATTTGGATGCGCAGTCTGGCATCGGTGTTAAAAAGTATGAAAGCATTTTTAAGAAAAGTGATAAAATGCTCTTCTTTTGGTGTGATATGTTCTTTGATCGGTTCATCGATAGTTGCAAAGGCTGTCAATCCGATCGACATCACAAGCGCACTGATCATAAAAAGATAGGCATAATTCTCTGGTGCTTTGAAAGTTTCTAGCACATACCCTGCCACACCTCCGCTGATAATGGCGCCAAAAGAAGCAAAAAACTGTTTATTTGACATCGTTTTGCCACGCTCTTTTTTATCAAAGACTTTGGCGATGACCTCTTTAAAGTAGATACCGCCAAATCCGGCTGAAAATGAAAAGAAAAAGAGTCCGATTCCGATGAGCCAGAGGGTAAGATTTTTGTCTTTATCACCTACGGCATAGATAGATACTCCGATCAGAAACCAGGATAAAAAACGAAAGAAAAAGACGATTTTTAGATAGGGCATCACCTGTTTGTAGCTCTGTGCATAAAAGGCGGCAAAAAGTTGTACGACGATAGCACCGCCACGCAGCAATGAAGTGAAGATCCCTACGATGATCAAATTGGAGCTAAAATGGTGGATGATGAGCGGCAGGATGGTGCTGGGCTCCGCGACGGTGGTCGCTATGGAGATAGAAAAACCGTGCAGAGCATTTTTGGCATTGTTTAGTTTATAGGACATATTTTACTGTAGTGCTTTTTCAAGACCTTTTGCGTCGTTTACAAATTGGATATTTTTGACAACTTTATCCTCTAATGTTACTATCATGATAGCATCTTTGTGACTCTCGTCTCTAAATTTTGCTGCAATAGCTGCATCATAGATCAATAGTACCGGATAGCTGCTTTTTTTGAGATCAGGCATAGCAAAGGCATTGCGGATGACAACCGGCATCGGACTGATATCAGCGACATAGTAAGCAGCACGAGAGGCAAGATAGTCGGCTGGTTGTGCATGCAAAAAGTCACGAACGATATGTGATGTAGCCTTGGCAAATGTCATGACCAGTGTTTTTGTATTTGCATCTAATGTATGTGCTTTGTCAAATTGATCCGGCAGTGTAAAATCAATAGTCACATCATGTTTGATCGTGCCTGTTGCGCTGTATTTGTCAGCATCATAGTTATCTTTTGCATTGAGAAAAAAGAAAACTCCGCCTGCAATGATCAGTAGTGCCAAAAGCCCCAATATTGTTTTTTTTATCATGATAATCCCCTTAAATTTTTAAATTGAGTGTTTCAAACAAACACACTTATGAACGACTCTACAGCCGTTTGACGGCGCAGCCTTAGTGAATAAGTGTGTTTGTTTGGAACACTCTATCGAAAGATTGTAGCATAAATAATGATGAAAGTTTATACGGTTTGTAAAGTTCTAAGACTTTTATGAATAATCTCCAAAAATTTTGATTTTTCTACGGGCATATCATGGCTGTCTTGTTGTCTGACCCAAACATAAAGTGCGTAGCGTGTGATTTTTCTATTGATATCTGTGAGGATCACCTGTGCCTGTTTCCTACTGTCTCTGATATGGTTCACACTACTTTGCTGCAAAGCTTCGAGTATGGTGTTTTGGACTATTTGGTGAGGTATATTTTTGTCTGCACTAAAAGCGATATGGATACGGCGGCAGTTATCTTCAAGTGTATGATTGATAAATGAACCACCGATAAAACGGGAGTTGGGGATGGTGATACGCACCTGGTCACTATTTTGAATGGTGATAGATCTAAAATCCATATCATCTACATCACCGACAGTATCTTTATCAAGTTCGATATGGTCACCTATCCTGATTGAGCGGTCTATTTTGATGAGTATTCCCATGGCATAGTTGGAGATAAATCCCTGTAAACCAAGAGCAAGCCACAGCAAAATGGCACCGATGACAACAAAGATTGTGTGCATATCCAGCCCAATGCTTTGAAGTGCGATAAAAAAAGTGCTGAGCATGATGAGATAGTAGCCGCTGTTGGCGATGAGCCTGGCTATGGAGAGGCTTTTTATCCTTCTTGTTTTTCGAAAACTGTCCACTATCTTTTTATAAATACTCGCCAGTAAAAACCCCATGATAAGCACCGAGACAAAAGTGATGATTGTTTTGATGGAAAAGGCTTTCTCTTCATAGACAAAAAGGGTTTTGTTGATGATTTTAAGTGCACTGTCTTTGATATAGTTTATGCCCAGCTCTGTAGAAGCCAAAGTAACCGAAGTCGTGTCAAAGTGCTTGTCTCCAAAGGCCATAAGCAGCTCAAGCATGGTGTTGTATCGCTCTTTTTGCAGGGGGCTGAGTGTTTCAAAATCATGGTCGATAGTATCAGTAGTGTGCAGAAATGCTTTTTGATTATTCTCTTTTAGCCATTTGAGTGAGAGGAGGATCTGGGCTTTAAGCTTTTTACTCAGTGCACTGTCTGTCTCTTTTTGTATGATTTTTTCCTGATGAAATATCTTTTTCTGTGCTTTTTGTCCCCGTTTGGCTTCACTGTCCTTGTCTATGGTCAAGAGAATATTTTTGTCATGGATGACATCGATTTTTTTGGCACTGATTTGGATCAGTTTTTTGGCACTGTCTGTTTGAAAATGTACACGAGGGAGTGCGCTTTGGAATTTATGAAACTCTTTATGAAAAAGTTTGGTATAAAGCAGCAGAGATTTGGTAATCTTGTCTTGTGAAATTTTGTAAAAGGCATATTGGAGCTGATTGCCAAGCAGTGTATGATTGTCATCATTTGGAAGGGTTTTTTCTATGTCATTTTTAAGGGAAAAAAGCTTTTGTTGGATATCTTTACCCTTTGTTTGAAGCCGGTTTATTTCACTTTTGAGTTTTGCAATACATGTCAAAGCGTCAAAATATCTCTCCTGGGATATCTCTTTTTGTGATAAATCCAGTATTTTAAAAGATTTAATCTCATCTTTGATGTTATAAAGTTCTTTGAGTTTTGCCAGTGTAGATCGTTCGAGAGCAATGGTCTTTTTACTTTTGAGTTGCTGAGAAATACTACTATTTATATCTTTTTCTATTTTTTGATAATAATTTAAAATACCTTCTCCCTCATACAGGGAAGTATCTATCGGAGCGGCATACAAAGGGACTATCATGATAAGGAAAATAATAAATTTCATAACAGTATAATAGAACCTAAATGTTAACAAAAAGAAAATTTATAGGGGTTGATTTGTTTACTTTATATTGATTTAAAGAGATTTCAGTCATAATTTTTATATGATTTTATAAAAGGTTTTAAGGTGAAAGGGATGGAAATAGAGCGTAAATTTCTCATTGACAAACGTGTCTTGAAAATGCTTAAAAAAGAGAAGATCCCATACAAAAAAAAAGAGTTAGAACAATACTACACAAAAATAAGTCCCCATGATAACAGACGATTTAGAAGGGCGGATAATCACTACTTTTATACCGAAAAAAAGGGACATGGGCACAACAGAGAGGAAAAAGAGAAAGAGATTTCAAAAGTAGATTTTGAAAAAAACCTTCAAGATAAAATAGGATATCTGATCAAAAAAAAGCGTTATCTTTTTCATCTTGACGGGGTTTTATATGAGTTGGATCTCTTTGCCAAACCGGTAGATGATCTGGCTTTTTTAGAGGTGGAGTTTGAAAGTGAAGAGGCTTATCAAAATTTTCGACCGCATGCTTTGTTGCAGCCTTATATCCAAAAAGATGTGAGCGATGACTTTGCCTATACCAATGCCTCTTTATCACGCTTTGGATTCGCAAAAAAAAAGATCGATGATATCAGACATCCAGGGAAAATAGAGCCCAATTGCAGTAGTTATGATGTGCTTAGAGCAGTTTTGTGGCAATATGCCAAACAGATCACACACTACCAAAAAAAGATGTGTGAAGCGTACAAAGAAGAAGATCTGCATCAGTTTCGCATCAATCTAAGAAAATCACGTGCACTGCTTACACAGATGGGCAGCATCTTTGAAGAGGGAATGCTTGATTATCATACCAAGCAGCTTGCAGTTATCGCACAATCTACCAACAAAAAGAGAGATTTAGATGTATTTATCGATGCTTTTGAGGGAGATTTTGCAGATGATCTGCATGGTGAGCTGCGATATTTTTATCATGACATAAAGCAGCAAAAAGAGTATGAATATCGTGCATTAAAAGAGTTTTTGACAGACAGGGAACTGGAAAAATATTTTACAGAGTGGAAAAATATGCTGCTGCAGGATAGATATAAAAATCCATCCGCTGATATACCGATTGCGCTCTTTTTGCAAGAGAGAATCGAAAGACTTTTGATGCTGATCGCCAAAAAAATAAAAAAATATAAAAAAACCAAAAAAGAAGTGCATCTACACAAAGTACGCATCAGTTTTAAAAAACTACGTTATATATTGGAAAGTTTTGAGCCGCTTTTTTATAAAAAAAGAGTGAAAGATCTTTTAAAACGGATCAAAAAGCTGCAAAACGATTTGGGTAGTTTTAATGATCTTTGTGTGCAGCATACTTTTGTATTGAACTATCTGGAAATGCACGCTCTTAAAAGGGAAAATGAGAGGATATTTAATCGTTTCCTGACAAGGCTGGAAGCACAAAAAGAAGCAATCAAATCCAAAATAGAAGATGATTTAAAACAGGGAATCGATATCGAGATCATTAAAAAGGATGTAGCAATCAGATCATCCATGCCTTAAATTTTTTGCCTTTGATCTTTTCATTTTTGAGCAGATCCAATGCTCTTTTTGCCAGACCTTTTTCTACGGCTACATAAGTATAAAATGGGAAACTGTCAATTTTGCCGATAGCATCACCACTGATGTTCTTTTTGGCAGTCAATGCACCGAGGACATCACCGGCTCGAAGTTTATGTTTTTTGCCGCCCTGGATACAGAGTGTTTTCATCTTGGAGCCTATCATGATAGAGTCATCTACATCCAGACTGTGCAGCGGGATGGATGTCGTATTTTCCACTGCTCTTGTAGATAGTGAAAGGGCTTTGCCGCTTTTCCCGGCACGTCCTGTACGACCGATACGGTGGGTGTATGTTTCATCATTTCGTGGCAGGTCATAGTTGATGACCAGATCTACATCGGGGATATCCAGTCCTCTTGCTGCCACATCCGTAGCAACCAAAATAGCACAGGATTTGTTGGCAAACTGCAGCAGTGTTTCATCCCGGTCAACCTGTTCCAGATCTCCATGCAGTCCCAGTGCAGAAAATCCTGCATCCTGTAAATCTGCTACTACATCATCCACATCCAGCTTCATATTGCAAAAGACGATAGCTGACTTTGGTTTGTGATACTGCAAGACTTTTATCAAGCCTTCAAATTTATAATTTTTCTCTACTACATAATAAATCTCTTCGATATTGGAGCTATCATGATGCACATCGACTTTGACCTCCTGTGCCTCATGTGTGAGGTCATGGCAAAGCGTTTTGATATCCTCTGTAAAGGTCGCAGAAAAGAGTAAAGTCTGGCGTTTTTTGGGTGTGGCTGCCAAAATTTTGTCTATCTCCTCAGAAAATCCCATATCCAGCATCCTGTCCGCTTCATCAAGTACTACAGTATGTATATAACGAAGATTGAGTGTATCTTTTGAAAGATGGTCGCGAATCCGTCCGGGTGTGCCGACGATGATATGCGCTCCGTGTTCTAGTGAAGTGATCTGATGACGCATCGGAGTCCCGCCATAAAGGGTGAGGATCTTGATATTGTGTTTAAAGCGTGCCAGTTTTCGCAGCTCTTTGGCTACCTGCTCTGCCAGTTCTCTTGTTGGGGTGATGATGAGTGCCTGGGGATGAAACTTGCTCACATCTATCTTTAAAAGCAGCCCTATACCAAAAGCAGCAGTTTTACCAGAGCCTGTTTTGGCCTGGGCGATGAGGTCTTTTCCTTCCAGGGCAATGGGAAGAGATTTTTCCTGAATAGCAGTCATATCATGATAGCCTAATTGGTCAAGATTGGTGAGCATTTGTGGCGGTAGGGGCAGGGTATTGAATGATGGCATAGCGTCCTCTTGTCATGATATTGGAAATGATAGCTAAAATTGGTTGTAATTGTGTAAATTTGTAGTTGCTTCATAGTATAATACACCAAATACCATAAGGAAATCCGTGCTTTTTGGCAAAATAGACTATATCAATCTTCTCCCATTTTATATCTTTACAAAGCGCTATATCCGCTCTTCTCAACTAAAGCAGTCGATCGCATATAAGAAAGATTTTCCTTCAGCGATCAATAAAAAGTTTAAAAAACGTCAAATAGATGCGGCATTTATCTCCAGTATAGAGAGTAAGCGGGGGAATTTTTCCTGTTTGGATATCGGGATTGTGGCTAAAAAAGAGATACAAAGCGTGTTGGTTAAAAAGGGCAGTTTTATGCCTGATTCACACTCGGCCACTTCCAATGTACTGGCAAAACAATTGGGGATAGAGGGAGAAGTAATTATCGGGGATAAAGCGCTTCGTGCCTATCTCAAAGATCCTGACATATATATAGATCTGGCAAAGCTTTGGTATGAGAAACATCATCTTCCTTTTGTTTTTGCCAGACTGTGTGTCCATAAAAAGAAAAAGTATTATGAAAAGCTCTCCAGAAAGTTTGTGCAGACAAGGGTAAAAATTCCCCGCTACATACTTCTTCGCTATGCTGCTTCAAGAGGCATAGCCGTTTCTGATATGAAGCGTTATCTAAACCTGGTGAGTTATGAGATTGACAGTAAGGCACAAAAAAGTTTAAAGCTGTTTTTGCGCTAACTGGTCAGTGCATTGAAGTAGTTTTACTATTTTTTGCGTTCTTTTCTTGCTTTTTGGATATTGTTGAGCATCAACCCGACAAAAACAGTACCTACCAGTAAAGAGAGATAAAAACTGATCATATTGTTATCTTGATAACTGACATACGCATACATAAATGCAATAAAGGAAAAGACTATACACATAATTTCTTCTTTTTGGATATTATAGTATAATTCTTTCAAATATCATCAAAGGAATAGCATGCAGACCAATGAAATAATGCAATTTGAAAATGTACGTGCGCAGGTACGTGCCTATATGTGTCTGCTCTTAAATCGCAGCATTCCAAACTATCTGCCTGATCCGAGTCTGGATGTCATCATGCTGGGACTGAAAAATCTTAAAAAAGAGAGCCTCAATATCGAAGCACTGTATGTGCTCGATAGTAAAGGTATTCAGATAATGGATACCATCTCAAATGATCCAGGCCATAAAAAAGGCAAAGGAAACAATCAAAGTTCACGAGCCTATTATTATAAAGCGGCACGCAGCAAGAAATGTGTCATGACCAACCCTTACCCTTCACTGATAACCAATAATTTAACCGTAACAGCATCTTATCCTGTATATGATGCAAATAAAAGACTGCAGTATGTAGTCTGTATCGACATCTCTTTGCATGAAATATTAAAGTTTGCACATCCTGCAACAATGGATAGTATATTTAACTGGGTGAGCAAAGGGACATATGTTATCTTCTCCATGGCATTGGCACTGGTCTCATTTTTACTCTTTTTTCATGGTGTGATGACAGTGGGATCATTTGGGTTTTCGATAGAGAAGCTGGAGATCAAGCAGATGTTTGAGGCAACGATTTTACTGACGCTGTCTCTGGCAATCTTTGATCTTGTTAAAACGATTTTTGAAGAAGAAGTTTTACAGCATCATGACAGCAAGTCCAAAGATATCCACCGTACAATGATTAAGTTTTTAGGTTCTATTATCATTGCCCTTGCTATTGAGGCCTTGATGCTGGTCTTTAAATTTGCGTTGATGGGACCTGAAAAGATTGTCTATTCTGTTTATCTGCTTGGGGGCATTGCGCTATTGTTGTTTGGTTTGGCATTTTATCTCAAGTCCACGGAAAACCGTAAAGAAGACGGGCAGTGTTAAGAGTATTATCATGCTAGAGCATTTTTTTACCTGTCCTTATTGTTGGGAGAGGATTTCCATGTTATTGGATCCTGATATGAGTGAAGAGACATATATCGAGGATTGTCAGGTGTGCTGCAATCCTATAGAGATCACATTTATCATGATAGAAGGAAACCTACGCAGTTTCCAGGCTGTTAAACTCCAATAACCCTAATCTCCCAGATAGTAGCTGACATTGGTTACTACACGTACTTTTTTGATGTAAGGCGTGCTTGGATCCCTATTGGAGATAGAGAAATATCCCTGGCTTGCATGTTTAATTTTGCCTAGTTTGGAGTGAGAATCTTTGGCAAACTTACTGGCGGCTGAACGGGCATTTTTTGTGGCTATCTCTATCATCTCCGGTTTGATTCTATTTAGCCCCGTAAAGATATAACGTGTTTCGTATTGGTCGTTGCGTGCGAAAACGCCTTTTTCACTCAGGCGGTAGAGTTTTCTTTGGAGTGTGATGACTTGATTGACCTTTTTGGAGTAAACCGTTACCATAGAATCTGCAAAAAAGCGTACATCCAGATTGAGATTGTTATAGTTTTGTGCTAAGCGGTCTGTGATTTGGGGTGGTGCTATAGTGATTTCATTCTCTTTAAATCCTAAATCATCCAAAAAATCTTTGATGATTTTTAAATCAGCCTTCATCTTTTTATTGAGCGCTGCCATAGAAGGAGCAGCATTTTGAAAATGCATCGGAAAGATCGCTGTATCAGCTTGTACTTCTTTGAGCGCCAATCCTTTGACCGCAACTGAACGTTCCATACTTTTGACTTTTAAAACAGCATCAGAGATGAAAAATCCCATTCCTATGAGACCGGCTGCGATAAAAAGACCCAAAACAAATGAACTGCTAACACTTTTTTCACCCATGATCACTCCTTAATGTTTGTACATCGCTATTGCGTATGCATTTTTGTTTTTTGATGTTTTTTAACTGAAGCGATCCACATCCAGTGAATCACAAAATATACCAGAGCAGAAACAAATACTGAATAAGGTATCGTGCCGACATAAAGCGGTACGATGATATCATCCCAGTGCTCACTGAACCAATCCAGTGTCAATTGGATATCCGGCAACGGCGGCCTGCCCAGGATAAAATTGCCGGTTTGGTATTCCATATAGTACATAAAGGGCATAGTGATAGGATTGCTCAGCCATACCATCGATATGGCGATCGGGACATTAAACTGCATAAATGGCGTCAATGCCAATACGGCCAGCATTTGAAAAGGCATAGGAATAAAACCAAAAAAAAGTCCCCAGAATACTCCTTTTGCAATGGAGCGTCTGTTGATAGATATATACTCCCTAGGGATTTTATACTTTTTGATCAATTGCCCCAATTTACTATCATGCTGTGGCTTTTTAAATACTTTTCTTATCATGATAGTATTTTAGTCTTTTTAGTGATAATTTTCAAGGGTTTAGATAAATCTTTTTACCCAATCCTGCAATTGTGTTTCAGGAAGTGCACCACTGACACGATCAACTTCTTTGCCACCTTTGAAGGCAATCAGTGTAGGAATACTTCTGATACCGTATTGTTGTGAGATATCACCGGATTCTTCTGTATTGACTTTTAAAAATCTGGCTTTAAGAGGAAATTTTGCAGCTGTCGCTTCAAAAGCTGGAGCCATCATACGACATGGTCCGCACCACTCGGCCCAAAAATCGACTATAACAGGGATATCATTTTCCTGTATATGGCGACTAAAAGCGATATTGGTAACATTTTGTGGTGTGGTATCCAGGAGGGATTTTTTGCAGTTTCCGCAGTTTGCTTTTTTGTAAGATTCTTTGACTGGAATACGGTTGACCTGTAAGCAGTGTGGACAGACAACATTTATCATGATTATCCTTCTATGTTAGAATGTATTTTAAAATTCTAACATAGATAGGTTAAAGGCTATTTTAAATAGTCACTGGCAGCTCTAAATCCAATCACGCCTGTTTCGCCAAATGCAGGACCATACTTGAGATCCATCGCTTTACCGTCTCTGACGATAACAGCATAAGAATCCTGCTCAAATCCTGTACCGGACTGATCATCTCTGACAACGATACCGGCACCTGCTTTAGTATTGTCAAGATTGGTTGAGATAGTGCTGACATCCCACCAGGTTGGTTTGACAAAAGTATCAAGTTTGACCATAGAATTTGTAAATTCTCTTTTACCGCCATATATCTCATAAACATTTCTTACATAATCTTCTTCAACATTGCCATCGATTCCTAAAAGACCATTGGCAACACTTTGTGTTTGTAGATTGTAAAGACGTGTGACTTGTTCCCACTGTTTGTTGGATGGGAGTTTGATTGCTTCGCCATTGGCAACCTGGCTGGCATCCAGAATAGACGCTGCTTCAAATGGGTACATTCCTGTCATCGCTTCACCTTCAGCTGTAAATTGTGCAGTGAAGAGGGCTGTATCTGAACTGCCTGGTGCGGTTGTGATATAGCCGCTTGCACTTTCTGCATTGATCACATCAAATGCTGTATTGAGATAAGCAGACAAGTTTTCTATATTTGGTACAACAGGTGTTCCTGTACTTCTGGCTTCATATCGGGACATCCAGAAACCTGTTTCATTGATTCCGTCACCATCAACATCAAAACCACCTGGAATATAGTCATATCCGGCATTGACCATGGCGATACCTTTTGGTGTTTCATAGATCCAAGGATAAAAGCTGTTTGGATCCAATGGATCATATCCTTTGTCAGTTTCTGTTTTATTTGGTCTTTTATCTGTATCAGAATCATTTAGCGGATCCAAGGCATCGATGACATCCGGATTGTCCGAGTGGTGTGTATTGGCTGGGTTATCAACCGAAAAACCTTCTCTAAATGTATCTTTGGTCAATGCCCCGCGTACTTCCAGCCCATCGTTGACACCGTCATTATCTGTATCGGCTTTAAGTGGGTCAGTATGGAGTTTATTGTATTCATCACCATCACTGAGTCCATCACCGTCTGTGTCAGCATTGAGCGGGTCAGTACCGATTTCGATCTCTTTACCATCACTGAGTCCATCACCGTCTGTATCCGGGTTTAATGGATCAGTGTTATGTACCAGTACTTCATCACCGTCATTGAGTCCATCACCATCTGTGTCAGGATTGAGCGGGTCAGTACCGAGATCTATTTCTGCTCCGTCATTGAGTCCGTCTCCATCTGTATCCGGATTGTTTGGATCAGTGCCGAGATCTGTTTCTTCATCATTGCTCAAACCATCACCATCCAGATCATCGTCGGTTGGTTCCAGTCCTGTGACACCCAGGCCTTTGATACCGGGAAAGCTTGTTCTGTCATCCAGACAGCCTGTTGTTGTGGTAAGCAAATAGCCGCATGCCAATAGTGAAATAATACTTGTTTTTAAAATTTTCATGATTATTTGTCCCCTCTTTTTAATTCATTTGGATAGGTTAAATGTACTTCTATTCTTCTATTTTGTGCCATACCTGCTTCTGTTTTATTGGTTGCGACAGGTTCTTTTTCGCCTTTGCCGACAGCGGTTAGTCTGGATGGACTGACGCCATCTTCTATGAGTGCTCTCAGTACACTGGCAGCACGTTTTTTGGATAATACCATATTATAGTTATCTGAACCTCTCCAGTCTGTATGTCCTTCAATTGTGACCAGTGAGCCTTTATTTTGCAGTAAAAAGTCTGCAAATTTATCTACTTTTGGACGAGATTCCGGCTTGATATCGGCTTTATCCGTTTCAAAGTGGATACGTAAAATCGCTTTAACAGGACATCCATTTTTATCAACATTAAAATCACAAGGTGTATTTGGACATTGATCTATGCTGTCTTCTACGCCGTCACGGTCACGATCAGGAAGTTCTGTTTTGACTGGGCACTCATTATTGTCAAATGACATTGGCGCTGGTTCCACGATCTGTTTGACAATGGTTTTATTGACAGGTTCTGGTAGTTTACAGCCTGAACCATCTACTTTTGTATTTGGTGGGGTATCAGGACATTTGTCGAGTTGATCCATCACACCATCACCGTCACTGTCGATGATATCCGGTTTGGGCTCGGCATAGGTACCAAATGGTATTGAGAGTCCCAAAAGAAGACTCAGTTCATTTTTTTCTACCTTGTCTCCCCCGACGATTTGCAGTACTTTACTCTCCAATCGTAAAGCCCATTTATCGTTGACATAATATTTCAGGCCTGCTCCACCCTGGATGAACGGATTTGAGTCAAATTTTGTCGTACCGTGTCCAACACGTTCATAACCGGCACCTGCGAGGATATACGGTAGAAAACTGTGTTCTCCATCATCATAAAATTCATAGATTCCATTGATAGAACCGCGAAGAAGCGAGTCGATGTTTTTTCTTTCATCAGAGCTTGCACTAAAAAATGTATCAACATCCGTCAATGATGTATATTCTACATCCACTCTTGGTTTGACTGGTGAATGTTCTGGATTGAGCTGTAAGCTTAATCCAAATGTAGGGTTTTCTAATTTGATGCTGTCTTTATTTTTTATAGATGCCAATCCGGCACTTACACCAAACTCATAGGGTTTGTCTGATGCAAATAAGAAGGAAGATGCTAAAATAGAAACAAGTAAAAGCTTTTTCATAGTTTTGAATCCTTTTTAATGTAATGTTACAAATGTTAGCATTATAAATCTTAAAAGTTAAAATATTGTTTAATTTTAAAAATAAATTCAAAATATATTTTACCAAGCTGATAAAATATTAAAATATAGATAGTAGTTTTTCTTTTAAATCTTCTTTAAGAAGTTTCTGTGCATTTTTAAACTGGGCCTTGTTGAATGTCTCCTGCCTTTTTGCCAGTTGTGCCGTATGAATGGTGATAAGATCCTGCAGCATCTTTTTATCAATTTTTCCATCCAAATAAGCAAGCGATTCTACGATACCTATTGCTTTCATGGGATTTGGCGTGCGGGTATATTTTTTTTCGAGTTGAAAGACTTCATCAATAACTCCCTGTTCTATCATGATAGCCGTACGGCGGGCTATACGCTCTCTTAAAACTTCTCTGTCAATTAAAATATCAAAGATTGGGATATTATGCAAAACCGCTTTTTTTTGATTTTTTTCAAAATATTGTGTAGCTGGAAGTCCGCTTTCAAAAAATATTTCATACCATTTTGCGATGCGATAACTATCATGATAAGAGATCTTTTTGGCATAATGCAAATCTTTTTCTTCTATAAAATTATAAGAAGATTTTAGATTTTTTAATTTAGCTTCCACTTTTTTATTTGTTTGCGAAGAGGGGGTGAGCTTTTCAGAAAGCCCTTCGATCATCGCTTTGAGATAAAAACTTGTGCCACCGACGATGATGAGATGTTTGCCTTCTTTTTCTGAAAGTGCTTTGGCTTTATGATAGAGTTCAAAAAAAGTTGCAGCAGAAAAGTAGGTATCAACAGTGATCTCATCGATCCCAAAATGTCTGATGCCTTCTCTCTCTTTTATGCTTGGTTTTGCTGAAACAATATCAATTTCTTTGTAGATTGACAGAGAGTCCAAAGAGAGGATATTGGCACCCACTTCTTTGGCCACTTCTATGGCTAGTGCTGATTTTCCGGATGCAGTTGCACCGAGTAAGGCTACTTCTTTCATAAAAAAGATTATAGCATGTTGTTAGAACTTGTAACTTACATTGGCATAAAAATATCGTCCGGGTTCATTTAAAAGCATCACATCATCCACGCTTGCACCTGTGGTTAAGAGCGTCAAGTCCCTATAGGTATTGGTGATAGCATAATTTTTGTCAAAAAGATTATCCACGCCGCCTGTCACTGTGATATGATGGGCAAATGTATGTGAAAGTTTGAGATTGACGATACCGTAACCTGCCAGTTTCTGCTCACCATTTTCTGCATCGATCTCATCCCAGTGTGTTGCTCCTATAAATTCTATTTTTGCACTATTGGCATCATCATAGTCATAATTTAGTGCCAAATTGGCTTTAAATGGCCTCATATCAGGGAGATTTGTGCCGGTTTGCCCGCTGAGCGGGTGTGATTTTTCGCCGCGTTTATATGAAAAACCATAATCGAGATAAAGATTATCCAACGCCATATAATCACCACTTATTTCGATACCGTAGATGTTGGCATCAACATTTTCAAAATTATTCTTCTCTTTAGAAGCGTTAAAGGCGATATAGTCTTTTAGCGCGCTGTAATAGGCTTTGGTTTTGATACTGAATCGATCATATATTTTCTCAAAACCCAGATCGAGTTCGTAATTGCTTGTTTGTTTGAGATTTGGGGTACCAAAATGTTTACCCATCATCAGAAGATACAATTCTCTAGGATCAGGTACCCGTGAGGATTTTCCAATACCGGCAAAATAGGAGAGTCTGTCATTTTGATGCAAAGTGGCAAAGATATTGGCACTTAAAGCATGATAGTGATTGTCCGGCTCTTTTTGACTGGCACTTTCAACACGGGTATGATCATAGCGCAGACCATAGTGGATATCACTATGATGATATTTTTGATCAGCTTTGATAAAAATGGCATTGTTGGTGGTGTCAACGTCATCGAGAGATTTGGGTACCAGCATGCCATTTGGCATCTTCATTGCCGTTCCATTTAGGTCAAAATGTCCATCCCAGTTTCGCTTACTGTGATCCAGGCCTACTGTCAAATCAATATCTCTTATAGTAAAGCTGTTTTTGATCTTTGCGCCTTTCATATCGGTTGTCAGTGCATGTGTTTTGTAGTTTACAGCACCCATCTTTCTATAAATCGTACTCATAGGATGATCCACAGTTGATTGATAGAGTTGTAGATGGAGAGATTTGGAGTAGGTGCTTAGGTTGCTTAAGATATATTCGAGATTATAGATATCTGAGTCATCATAGAGTGCATCCATTTTGGATGAAGGATAAAGAACATCATCACTTCTGTTGGCGGTATAGCTGGCTCTTAGTTCCTGATTTTCACTCAGATCTACAAAAATTTTACCCGTCAGTGTAGATTTGGTAAAGGCATCCATGTCTTGATAACGAGGTTGGTACTGTGCACCTGCAGAGGGTTTTCCTTCTGTTGCATTGATAACTTGCTGGGCTAGTGTATCGCCATTGCCGTCTTTGTACTGATCACCTTTTTCTGTAGATCCCAAAAGCAGCAACCTGATTTTGTCACTACCTCCGCTTATAGATCCTGCCATCTTTTGATAGCCGAAACTACCGACATTGACACTCATATCTCCCTCTATTTTTTGCGTTGGTTTTTTGGTCTGGATATTGACGATGCCGCTGAGTGTTCCAAAGTTTTCTACATCAAAAGGCCCTTCGGTGACTTGTACCGTGTTGATATAGTTAGTCAGGACATGTGATGTTGGTGGATCCATACGGTTGACACAGGCACCACAGACTTTTGTGCCGTCAATGATAATATTGATATTGTCTCTTTTTTGACCACGCAGCAAGATATCGTTGGCGATACCGCTTCTTCTTATAATGTTGATAGATGGGATATTTTTTTGCAAGGCATCCGCAAGATCGGCAGACTTTATTTCCTCTGAACTGACTTCTTTGATTATTTGGGTATTGATTTTCTCTTCGACCACTACTTTTTGCAATGATGCATCATCAGCATGGATAAGTGACGAGAGAGCAATGATATACAAACCTCTTTTCATGATAAACTCCTTTTGAAGGCAAGATTATAAAAAAGAGGTGTTAATTATTTGTTAAGAGTACCTCCTGGAAAAATTCTTGATTTCAATCAAGACAGTTAGTCTCCTATTTAATTATACTACGCCTCAAAAGGAACTATCATGATAAACAAATCAGACTTATCACTTATCGCAAATGAAGAGATAAATGCTATTCACCTAGAAGAGGTAGAGATTTTGAACGCATTGATAACGCTAGTCAATGAGGGTAAAGACAGGGATGCTATTACAGATACTTTCCAAGCGTTTATTGGGCATATGCAAGCACATTTTACGTATGAAGAAGGTTTGATGAAAGAGGCGGGTTATGGTATGTTTACTATCCATCAGGCAGAACACTATAAGGTGCTCAATGAAGCACGATATAATTTGATGGATTGGAGCTCTTCAAAAGATATTGAGAGATTGCAAGAGTATTTTAGTGAAGATTTAGTCGCATGGTATGATCAACATGTAGATGCCATGGATAAACCAATGGCAGATTTTTTACACAAGGGAACGAATTAATTATACGATAGTATCATCTTCTTATCACAACTGATGTGGGAGTAGAAGGGGAAATCTGCTTACGCTGATAAAGTGAAATTTTTTGTTTTTTAAGTCAAATAATGTAAAATGATTTAAATTATTTTACTCAAGGATTCAATATGACAAAAAAACTTTTACATTTTTTGATAAGTACGTCTGTCTTGTCAAATCTGTATGCCGGTGGTGATGTGTCGTTAAAATACGGCTTGACCAGTTTGGAGAACAACCCTGACTGGAACTTTAAAAATCACACATTGGCCGCTGATGTGACATTTGATTTGGGTTATGCTATCAAGCCCAGGCTGGATTTAAATTATGTAAAGATCAATGACAGTGCCAAATGGGGTGGTGCCAGTGCTCTCGTTCAGGGTGCGTTAGATGCGCAGTTTGAAAAGACATTTGATCTGGCTGATTTTACCCATAGATTTTATCTTTTTGGCGGTCTAGGGTATGAATATGTTGCGGATGGGCATGATACTTTTGATTCTTTGCCGTTTTTCCAGGCTGGTTTGGGTGCGAAGTATGCGATCAATGAAGCATGGAATATAGTTGCAGAATTTAAAGGTATGCAGGTTTTTGACAGCAATAATAATTCTGATGATGAAGACAATGAATTTACTTTTTTACTGGGTGTCAATTTCCCTTTTGGCGGTGTGAAAAAGGAGACAAGAACAGCAGTCAAAGAGGAACCAGCACCAAAACCCGCTCCAATAGCAGTAGCACCAGCTGCTACAGAAATTGTCGATGCTGATAGAGATGGTGTGGATGACAGTGTGGATAAATGCCCACATACGGTTTTGGTTGAAAATATGATTATTGATGAAAATGGATGTGGACACAAGATACTGATTGATAGTGACAAAGATGGCATAACAGATGATTTAGATCAGTGTCCAGACACCAAGAGTGGTACCAAAGTCGATATCAGAGGGTGTGCCAAAGCAATCAATCTTCATATCAATTTTGCGTCCAATTCAGCAACAATCCTGCCAGACTCACAAGCAAAAGTAGCAGCATTTGCAACCTTTATGAAAAGTCTGCCAAAAGAGAGTATCGCTATTATTTATGGATATACAGACAGCAGCGGCGACGCAGCTAAAAATAAGGAACTTTCCAGAAAACGTGCCTATGCAGTGCGAAAAGCATTGATCAAGGCGGGCATTGAAAAAAGAAGAGTCAGAGCGTATGGTAAAGGTTCAACCAATCCAATCGCCAGCAATGAAACTACACAGGGACGTGCTCAAAATCGTAGAATTGAAGCCGTTATTCAACACTAAGGAAACATATCATGATAAAAAATATAATTATAACCGTAGTAGCGGTATTGGCACTCAGTGGTTGTGGAGAAGACAGAAGCCATCCGGCAGATTTCGATGCAGCAGGCAATCCAATCGACTATAAAAACCCCACGGCAGTGATTGAGTTAAATGCGACTACACACACACTTGCACGGGGCAAATATACTATTGACAGAGCAGATACGGGAAATCCTTTTATCTTTAATGGATCAAAGAGCCATGACAATGATGAAGCAAATCAAAGCATTACGGCTTATGCTTGGAATATCCAGCATACTTTCATCACAAATTGTGTTGATCTCAATACCACAGGGGATAAAGCGATATTTAAGTTCATTCATGTTGATATAAATGAAAGCAATACAACCTGTTATGACCAAGCGACAGGAAGCGGCGACATCAATGTAACTTTAACAGTTACGGATGATGAAGGAAAAACAGCTACTACAAATAAAAACATTCAAACAGATTAATCTTGATACATTTGGTAAATATATTTTTACCAAATGTATGTTACTTTTTATCTCACTTTTAGTACAATTAAAAACTATTTGAAAAATAAAGGGATTTATTTGCAAAAAATTTTAAAGCTGCTGGCTGATTTAAATGAACTTGTGATGTTCAAACACTCTATCTTTTCACTACCTTTTATTTTTATTGCGATGATTGTCGCGGCGGATGGCTGGTTTGGCTGGAAACTCTTTTTTTTGGGTGTCGGGGCAGCTGTGAGTGCCAGAAATTTTGCCATGGGGTTTAATCGATATGTTGATATAGATATCGATAGAGAAAATCCCCGCACCGCTACGCGTCCTTCAGTGGATGGTAGACTGGGCAAAAAGAGTATCTTCCTCTTTACCGCAGTCAATGCGCTGTTGTTTATCATGATAGCTTATCTGATCAATGATTTGGCCTTTTGGCTCTCTTTCCCCATACTGGTGGTTTTGGGCGGTTACTCTCTTTTTAAACGATTTTCTTCATTGGCGCATTTGGTTTTAGGACTCTCTTTGGGATTGGCACCTATCGCAGGTGTGGTTGCGGTTGAAGGAGAGATTACGCTTTGGTCGGTTTGGCTTGCAATAGGTGTCATGTTTTGGGTAGCGGGGTTTGATTTGCTCTATTCATTGCAGGATATCGCCTTTGACAAAGCAAAAAATCTACACTCCATTCCCTCGACATTTGGAGCGGAAAAAACGATGCAGATTTCAAAACTTTTTCATCTGTTGACGATTGGATTTTGGCTTTGCTTTGCTGTGAGTGCGGGAAGTGGGATTTTTACCTATGTGGCGATTGGGGTTTCGGCGGTGATTTTGTTTTTTGAGCACCGTATCGTCGCAGCAGATTTTTCCAGGATCGATAGAGCCTTTTTTACCCTTAATGGTTACCTTGGTATAATATTTTTAATTTTTGTGATTATAGATGAGGTATTTTAAATGGATGATGTAAGATTTGTTGTTGCACCCCTTGTTGTCCATTTTGAAAAAGTGGGTGAAAAAAAAGAGCAGTTTTCCAAAGAGTACAATGTTCTCTCCGAGTTTGAAGAGGATGCTGTGGGGCAATGGCTCAAACTGGCCAAAGCACGGGGAGAGACCAGTGAAACAGATCCGGTACTACTCACTTTGATGGTAGAGATGCATAAAAAACTGGATATTTTGACCAGTATCATCAAAAATGAAGAAAAAAAGCTGCAGGTACTTGCGCATAGTGCGATGATTGCAGAGATTGGCTTTGATCATATCAAGCTTGAAGAGCCACTGCTTGAAAAGAGCGAAAGTTATTATGTGCGTGTGGAGATGCCCGTTTTTCCCAAACGCGAAATGCCTCTCTTTGTCACGGCACTCTCTTCTCATGTTGCCAAGATAACCAATATACATGATAAAGATGAAAGAGACTGGAATGCCTATGTCACAGCACGAGAGAGAGTGATGATCCGCGAAGCAAAGGCAAAAAAATGATACTTGATGCCATTGTTTTCATCGGCTTTGCTTTGGTGATGCTGCTGCTGATTACCTTTTTTTATTTTCGTGATAAGAGTGTTTTTCAAAAGTTGGCAGCTTATGAGCATGCAATCGATGATCTAAACAGTCGTCTCTATGCGTTTGAAACACGCAAAGGTGATGAAGGCAATGACGGATTTGAAAAAGCGATTGCAGAAGTGGAAGAGAAACTGGATAATAAACTCAATGAGTTGGGTGATCCTCTGCTGCGTACCATTCGTGCTATCAAAACCATGGAAACAAATTTTCGTACACTTGAAGAGCGTCTGGATGAACGTATCGCCAAGATAGAAGAGAGTATCAAGCTTACAGCGATGACAACCAACAGTGGTTCAGCCAATGAAAAACGTATTATTGAGATGTTCAAAGAGGGAAAAAGTATCGAAAAGATTGCGAAAAAAGAGCGTATTTCCCAGGGTGAAGTTGAACTTATCCTGCGCATAGCCAATCTACGATAGCCTGTCATGATAGCCCAAACCCACCCTTCATGGCATACGATCTTGAGCAATGCTTTTGAAGCACTTCCTATGGAGTATCGGGAGTTTCTTTTGTCTGATAATTCCTACTTTCCCGATAAATCCAATTTGTTTAACGCCTTTAAACTCCCCCTTGATGAAACCAGATATATCCTCTTTGGACAAGACCCTTATCCGCGCCGTGAATCTGCCATAGGGTATGCCTTTATCGATGGCAATGTCAAAACGCTTTTTGGAGAAAACGGACTCTCAAAAGAGGTCAATCGTGCCACAAGTCTGCGAAACTTTATGAAGATGGCACTACTTTGTGAAGGAGCATTGAGAGATGACTTTTCCAAAGAAGCGGTTATCATGATAGATAAAACACCTTATATTGATTCGATTTATCAGCTAAGAGATAATTTCGAGAAAAATGGAGTGCTGCTTTTAAATATGGCTTTGGTTTTTACCAGTAAAGATGCATCCAAAAAGCATATAAAAGTATGGCAGGGCTTTGTCAGGTCTTTGCTCTTGCAGCTGCAGGAGAGGGAAATGACATTGATACTCTTTGGCAAGATGGCGGAAGTGTTGGAAAAAGTAGCAGAAGCGGCACCTTTTCAAAAAGAGACGATGCCCCATCCCTACAATATCGGCTTTATTACAGATGAGAAGGCGCATAAGTTGTTTGGACCTATGCGTTTGCTGATTCCTTAAGTTCTTCTTTTCCCAACTCATTGAGTATGTCAAAGAGTTCATTGCTGGATGATTCCATCTCTTTAAAGTTTGCCAGCAGTTCAGGCAGCATCTCTGCTGTGAGATGCTCGTTGGTCATGGTGATATTTTTATTGGCTGCTTCATGGACTTTTTTATGCGGCGCGGCTATCTCTTTATAGATATGTGAACGTCCAAAATTTTCTTTACCTTCTTTTTCATACCATTTGCCAAAACGACAGGCGTGATGGTCTTCCTGTTGGCTGACATTGCCATCATCGTGTAAGACGGTGTTGTAAACACCTGCTTTATACATGATATGATCTGCTTTGACCAGTGTAGCAAAATTCTGTGCTTTGACCAGACGTGAGAGTGAAGCAGTTTCATTGGCATTTTTATTAAATGTCTGCAGTGTTGTCTGAAAAGTCTCCACTGTTTCCCCTGATGTTGTGGCAAGAGCATTGACTTCCTGGGCATTTTCCTGGATGGAGGTAGTCTCCTGCTGCA
This sequence comes from Sulfurospirillum sp., assembly GCA_024762875.1. GTDB lineage: Bacteria > Campylobacterota > Campylobacteria > Campylobacterales > QNZT01 > JANTGR01. Next base: position 5,737 of record JANTGR010000011.1, on the reverse strand, counting down.
GTGTCTGGATGGTGATGGAGATTTCTGCAGTGGCTTTTTGGGTACGTTCAGCCAGTTTGCGCACTTCATCAGCAACCACGGCAAATCCGCGTCCGTGTTCACCGGCACGTGCAGCTTCTATCGCGGCATTGAGTGCCAAAAGATTTGTCTGGTCTGCTATATCTTTGATGAGACTGACTACAGAAGATATCTCTCCTGTACGTTCAGTGAGAGAAGCGATTGCAAAGGTAACATTGCTGATCAGTTCAATGAGATGATTGAGCTTTTGGGATAGATCAGTGGTGGAACTGATGGAGTCATTTGACTGCCCTGCTGTTTGTGCGGAGATATTGACGATATCTTCCATTGTGGTGATAGCATCCTGCAGATCCTGCTGCACGATACTGATACCTGCCTGTACTCCGCCGCTGGCTTCTTCCAGTTTGAGAGAAAGGCTGGCTTTAAATTGGCTTCTAGTGCTTTCTATCACACTTTCTGTTGCCTGTGAGGTCAATTGGCAATTTTTTGCAAAGTTACCTTTCAGCCCGCTGCAAAATACTTTTCTATAGTCGATACCGGCATTTGCAGCTTCGATAGCAGTGGTGGTATTTCGCATCATGGCTTCCATCTGATCCAGTATATTGTTGAGATTCCAGGCGATTTTTGCCAGTGGATCACGAGGATCGATACCTGTCACACGAGATTCTAAGTTTCCCTGGGCAGCATCGGCTGTGACTTTTTCTATTTTGGCGGCAAGTGAATTGGCTGTTGTGTTATGCTTGGAGCGAGATAACAAATTCATCATAATTAACTCCTTTTTCTTTTAATAGATTGTTAAGATAGCTTTCAGATGCTTCTATACCGCCAGAAGATTCCAGATCTCGCAGTTTTTTGTAGAGCGGTTGTATCACTTCAAGTGCACTTTGACTTGGTTTGATACGGACAGAATAGTATCCGATGATATTGTTGTTGAGGTCCAGGGATGGTGTGACATTGGCAAATACCCAGTAATATGAACCATCTTTTGAGAGGTTTTTGACATAGGCAAAGATCTCTTTTTTAGAGCTGACATAGCTCCAGAGTAGTTTGAAGATGATTTTAGGCATATCGGGATGTCTGACGATACTGTGGGGTTTGCCCAGTAGTTCTGCTTCAGTCATCACTGCCATATCCATAAAGATTTCATTGCAGTAGGTAATTTTGCCTTTGGTATCAGTCTTGGAGATGATAAAATCATCTTTATCCATGATACGCTCATGAGGCGAGGGCATAGGGGAGCTCATAGTTATCCTTTGAAATTTTGGTTTTATGCTATAATATCGGTATATGGGAATTTTACTTTAACGGGAGTGGGAATGTTAATAGACGGACATGGCAGAAAAGTGGATTATTTGCGGGTATCGGTAACGGAACGGTGTAATTTTCGTTGTCAGTATTGTATGCCTGACAAGCCTTTTTCATGGGTGCCAAGGGAAAACTTGCTCTCTTTTGAAGAATTGTTTTTATTTATCAAAGCGGCGATGGATGAGGGTATCACGAAAGTGAGAATTACCGGTGGTGAACCGCTTCTTCGTGAAGGACTCGATAAGTTTGTTGGCATGATTTACAATCATAACAATGATGTTGATTTGGCTTTAACAACCAATGGCTACCTTTTGAAACAGAGCGCAAAAAAACTCAAAGATGCGGGTCTTAAACGCTTGAATATCTCCTTGGATTCTTTAAAACCTGCCGTCGCACATACAATCGCCAAAAAAGATGTGTTAAAAGATGTGCTTGAGGGAATAGAAGCGGCACTGCAGGTTGGTTTGAAAGTCAAAGTCAATATGGTTCCTTTAAAGGGAATCAATGATGATGAAATTGTCGATATCCTGGACTTTTGTAAAGAAAGAGATATCGAAGTACGGTATATCGAATATATGGAAAATGCGCTTGCCAGCACAGAAATAAAAGGACTGCTTGGCAAAGAAATACTTGAAAAAGTCAAAGAAAAATATACGATCAAAAAACTGGGACGTGAAGGAGCCAGTCCCAGCTTTTCCTATCTTCTAGACGATGGGTACAAGTTTGGTCTGATTGATCCGCACAAACATGACTTTTGTGAAACATGTAACCGAATCAGACTGACGGCAGAAGGGCATCTCATCCCCTGTTTGTACTTTGATGAAGCGATGAGTATCAAAGAAGCGGTACAGGAGGGTGATGTACCAAAAGCGGTAGAAGTCCTGCGACAAGTGCTCAAAGACAAACCAGAGAAAAACCGCTGGGATGAAAATGATAATGAAACATCAAGTCGCGCGTTTTATGAGACGGGTGGTTGATTTTTGATTCCTGTTGTCGAACACTTTTACTCCTTTCAGGGTGAAGGACGATATGCTGGTACACCTTCTGTATTTGTTCGTTTGGGTGGGTGTAACCTGGGCTGTAAAGGCTTTGGTGTGCAGACACCTTCTGCAAAAGATCCTTCTATCATGATAGTAGGATGTGACTCCATAAAAGCCGTACACAATGAACACTTTGCCCACCTTTGGGAAAAAGTGGACGATTTAAAACCGCTTATCATGACACATTTGCAGGGCTTGGATTTTAAACCTGATATCGTCTTTACAGGTGGAGAACCACTTTTACATTATGAAAATAGTATCATGATAGAAGCTTTAGAACATTTTATCGGACTGGGATATCGTGTGACATTTGAGACCAATGCTACTATCATGATAGACTTTGAAAAATATCCAATCTATAAAGCAGTCACCTTTGCGATGAGTGTCAAGCTGGAAAACTCTGGGGAAGAGAAGAGAAAGCGCTTCAATAAAGAAGCGATAAAAACCATCGCAGAAAACACAAAAGCATCTTTTTTTAAGTTTGTACTGGCAAAAGAGGCACTTTGTGCGGAGGAGATACAAGAGATTTCACAAGGTTTGGATCTGCCTGTCTACTGTATGCCGATGGGAAGTACTGCCAAAGAATTGGCGAAAAATGACAAAGTAGTCGCAAATTTTTGTATCCAAAACGGCTATAATTATGTTGATAGAATGCACATAAGACTATGGGACAATGAAGAAGGAAGGTAATCATCATGATAATTCGTAAACTTTTTAAATTTGAAAATGCGCATGTCGTGCGCGGCTGTTCCAGCCAGCGGTGCAAATACAGCATCCACGGACACTCTTATAAGATAGAAGTACTCTTTGAATCCAATTACTTTGACAAAGGACAGATGGTTTATGACTTTGGATTGACAAAGGGGATGATAAAAGAACTTATCGACTCTTTTGATCATGCGACTGCCATTTGGAGTGGGGATGATAAAAGTTATATTGCAGATATCAAAAAACATTCGCTTCGCTGGGTAGAGCTTCCTGTATCGCCTTCTGCTGAGCAGTTTTCACGGGTGATATTTTTGATGGTGGATAAAATCATCAGCCAAACGAGGATGGCCAATGGCGAGAAAAATGTTTCTGTACACTCTGTCATCGTACATGAAACAGATACGGGTTATGCGCAAGGGTTTCGTGAAGATGCTTACTCTGAACTGATGGGGAAAATAGATTTAACAAAAATTATATTTTCACCACAGGTTAAAGCTGAATGGAATGACAGCATGATGTGGGAGAAGCTTTTAGAAGGTGAGGTATTTGGGAACCCAGAGCCCAAATAACAGCTTATTTTAATAATTACAATGTAGAATAGCTATGTATAAAATATAATAAGGAGAAAGAAAATATGAAAAAAACATTTTTTTATTCATTGGTAGTAGCTGCATTTTTAGTAGGATGTGGTGATAGTGTAAAAGAAGCAGCAAATGGTGCAGCTGATGCAGCAAAAGGTGCTACAAAAGAGGCAGCAAGCAGTGTTGTTGATAGTGCCAAAGAGGCAGCTAGTGGAGCAGTAGAAGCTGTTAAAGATGGTGCAGTAAATGCAGTTGAAGCAGCAAAAAATACTGCGACAGAAGCAGTGACAGGTGCCAAAGAGGCAGCAAGCAGTGCAGTGGACAGTGCCAAAGAAGCTGGCAGCGCAGCAGTAGAAGCTGTTAAAGATGGTGCAGCAAATGCAGTAGAAGCAGCAAAAGATACTGCAACAGAAGCAGTGACAGGTGCCAAAGAGGCAGCCAGTGGTGCAGTAGACAGTGCCAAAGAAGCAGCAGCGGGTGCAGCAGCGGCAGCGACAGGTGCAGTAGCAGCGACAGCAGATGCAGCCAAAGAAGCAGGTAGCGCAGTTGCTGAGAAAGTAACAGCATCAGCAGGTGCAGCAGATGGTAAAGCAAAATTTGCAAAATGTGTAGCATGTCATGGTGCAAATGCTGAGAAAAAAGCATTGGGTGCTAGCCAGGTTATCGCTGGTTGGGATGCAGCAAAAATCGAAGCAGCACTTAAAGGTTATAAAGATGGATCTTATGGTGGTGCTATGAAAGGTGTGATGAAAGGTCAAATCGCTTCATACTCTGATGAAGATATTGCAGCAGTAGCAGCTTATATCAGTACTTTAAAATAGTACGCACATATCTGGGAAGCTTTGTGCCTCCCGGATAAATCTTACGAAGTAAACTTCACAAAATCTTTTTGTAAAAACTCCCACTGTATCGGCATAAATTTCACTTCTTCATTTTCTGTTAATGTATCTGTCTCTTTATCTATGACGATGATACCGTTACAATGATTTAAAACATTGACATTGCCCGGTGCAAATTTGGCTGCGGGTGTAAAGGATGTTCCATCAAACAGACCTGGCACTATGGTGTCAACTGGACGGTTTGTTTTGAATGTTTGTGATATTTTTGTTCGGATAAATCCATGCTGTGTACTACTGTTTCCTTTGAGTATCATGATAATGAGTTTGCCAAAGAGTTCAAAGTTGAGTGAACTTGCCAGAGGGTTTCCAGGAAGATTTAGGATCAGGGTATCGTATATCTTACCAAAAGTGGTAGGTTTTCCAGGCTTGATCTGTACTTTGCAAAAGAGCGTCTCAAAACCTAAAGAATCAAATGCTTCTTTGGTAAAGTCCGCTTCTCCCACACTCACACCGCCACTGGTCACAATCAAATCACAATCGAGTGAAGAGAGAATACGCTCTTGTAAAGATGCCACACTGTCTTCGGCTTTTCCTACAAAATGCGTTTCACAGCCAAGTTCCTGACTTCTGCTGATGAGGTAAGGTGTATTGGAATTATGAATCTGTGATTTTTCCAGTGTTTCAAAATGCAGCTTCAGTTCACTGCCACTTGAAAAGACAGCAACACGGGGAATACGATATACTTCCACATGGGTAATACCCTGGCTGGCAAGCAGTGCAATATGGGCGGACGTAATCTTTTCCCCTTTTTTCAGAATACTCTCTCCTACATTGATATCTTCACCTTTTCGCCTGATATTGGCACCAAATTGGACAGGTTTGTTTATCTGTATAGTGGTATCAGAAATGGATGTATTTTCCTGGGGAATAACACGCTGGACACAAGGGGGTACTTCTGCACCGGTAGTGATTTTGATGCATTGACCTTCTGTGAGATTGTAGCTGTGGCTTTCTCCTGCCAGAATTTTGCCGACGACAGTATAGTGCCTGGCATCGCCATGGAGTCCATAACCATCCATCGCAGAATTGTTAAATCCCGGAAGTGCAATGGTAGCGAACAGTTCCGTAGAAGAGATACGATCCAGGATATTTTCGAGTGGGAGTATTTCACATTTTTTGGCTTTTGTATGCTGGTGGATAAGCGTAATGGCTTGGGTGATGGTAACTGCCACAGCAACTCCTTTTT
>JANTGR010000010.1 GCA_024762875.1 Sulfurospirillum sp. | reverse complement strand
GGCGTGGAGGAAAATTTGAGTTTCGGTCTGTTTTTATCTCCGCCGATATCTATCATGATAATGATATCTTCTATTTCATCATACTCTACATGCAGATCCAAAAGGGGATTGACCTCTTTTAAACCGCGAAATGCCACAGCCCCTTCTTTGATCACAAAGCGCTTATCTGCAAAATCATACATACCGTCGAGGATTTTGATTTTGCCTGTGATTTTGGGTGTTTGTCCAAACTCTTTTCGTATGTTGATATCCGGCTGCATCTCGATTTCACCATCATCCACCTTATAGAGAATTTCATCATCACTCAGCACTTTGATATCCAAAAAGATATTTTGTAAAAAACTGTCACTCTCTTCTTTTTGTTTATCATTTTTAGAGATGAGTATGATATCTTCATCTTTAGAAATATCCAAGAATCTTGACTGATAGTTCACTTCTGTCTCTTTAAAGCGTACCGTTCCAGTGACCGCTGTCTTCCCCTTTGATTCAAACATCTCAAGATCGGTACTGACAGTGGTTGTTCCATATTCTGGATAGGCAAGCAGTAAGTTTTTGCTATGCAATGCTCCCGTGCTGACATCACCTACTTTTTTTCCTTTAAAAGAGAGTATGTTTTTCAACGCAAAATCTACAGAAGCATTTTCATCATTAAATGTGATGACACCTTCACGTGCCAGTCTGACAGGACGGTTCATCTCTTTTCTTTCAAAACCTGCCAAATCAAAATCAAAATTTTTGATGCGTATCAGATGAGGCTCATAGAGTGCCACAATGTTGAGCTTTTGCATCTTTCCTTTTGGCAGTGAAATAGCGGGTGAAGTGATTTGCGCTTTCACTCTGTCTGCTTTGGTTCTTACTTTAAATTTTACCTTGCCATCTATCCCCATCCCGGTATCAACAGGATAAATCTTATCCACTTCTTTTAACAATGCCTCGATAGAATTGATTGTGCCGTCTGCCTGTATACCTAAAGGATTTTGTACTACTGTAGCGCTGGCATACACGGCCTTGTTCTTCAGATGCGCCACCACTCTGTCTCCCTTTTTATCTGCATCTAAAGTCAATTTAAAATTTTTGCTTTTGATTGTCAGGGGAGAGAGCTTGATATCCTCTTTTTTCTTTTCAAATGTAAACTCATTGCTGCTGATTGTGCGATTATTATAATGCAGACTCTGCAGTTTTGCCTTGAGTTTTGCCTCGTCAAGTGAACGGATATAGTACCCTTTTCCTCTTAGTGCAAGAGAGCTGTTTTTAAAATCATCCGGCAGCCCGGTGTAGAGTTTTGCAAGCTTCAGCTTTTGGGTTTCCAGCTGCAGTTTAAAGGTATCAAAGTCACTGCTAGCGATATCTGCATTGATTTTTTTAGATTGCAGCTTTGCCTGCAGGGCTTTGAGTGATCCTTTGGCATCCAGCAGGATGTCACCCAAAGAAGAGAGGTTCACACCTTTGTAGGCTTTGGCATTTTTCAAATTCATGGATGCCGTGTATGTCAAAGAGTCATTGATATCTTTGAGATTCAGTCCCACATCCGAATCCAGGGCAATATCACCTTTATTGCTCAAAATCGCTGCATGCAGCTGTGCTTTGATATCCTGCTTCTTCAAATCAACATGCAAGGTTGTATCTTTGATCTGGGGTTGTGCTTTTAACGCATCCCATCCCATTTCTCCAGAGAGATTCACTGTGGCATCCAATGCTTTGGCATCGCCTTGTATCACCAAAGAGAGCCCGGAGAGCTTGTCCAAAGTGATATTGCTCTCTGGCAACTGTGCATGCAGATATGCACTTTGCGGCTTCAGCATCCCCGTTGATGTATACTTTAGCGACTGATTGATATCCAGGAGGTTCAGTGAGAGTGTAGAATTAAAATCCACATCAGCAGCATTGGAATTTATCTGACTGTGCAGTGTCGCATCAAGCAGATTTTTTTGCAGATCTACCATGGCGTCCAGATCCAGTGCTTTTGGCCAGACCTCAAATCCCCCATATCGGATCTCTCCCTCTTTTAAAGAAGTCTGCAGAGAGATATTTTTGAGATCTCCTTTGGCAGACAGTGTGAACTCCGGCGGCAAAGTGACGGTAATATTGTGCTCTTTGGCAAGCTGGTTGATAGATGCTGCATCTGCTATAATGTGACTCTTGGCTCTAAACTGCAGGGTCTGATTGATATCATTCATATTAAATGCAGTGTTTGCCGCCAAATCTGCCTTTGCGATAGCTGAGTCAATCTCAGCACCCAGTACGGCTTTTACCAATGCGCTTTTTAGACCGATATCTGCATGCAAATCAATTGTTTTTGGATCTATCATGATAGCATTGGCTTTGAGTTGACCTCCCAAGAGCTTCACATCAACAACAGCATCAGACAAGTCACCTTTGGCACGCAGCGAAATATGCGGCAGCGAATAGAGGGTAACATTGCTCTCGCCTAGATAGGGTATGATAAAATCTTTGGCTACATCTGCCTGCATCACAGCATCATAACGACTCTCATTGATATCGATATGCCCATTGGCATTGGCGACATTGGAGAGAACTTTTGTCTGGATATTGGCGCTGATATTTTTGTTCATGTCATAGCTAAAATCAGCGGCATCCAGAGAAAATCTGTCCACATGATAAGCCTCATAGTGGATATCATTGGCATCTATATGGAAGTTGTCTATCTTGATTTTTTTTAAAAAGCTCTTTCCTGTACTCTCTTGTTGCGTAGATTTTTTGGACGAGAGCATGCTGGATAAAAAATCTTTGTCAATGTGAAGATTGGAGACATTTAATTCATGGATATCCAGAATACCCCGGCCTAAAGCCTGAAAATCCATATCCAGTTTCAAGTCGGCCTTCACGTCATCCTGATAGTTAAAACCCTGCAGATACAATCCGGAAAAAAGTCCGCCTTTTATTGCAGCAATCTTGATATCCATTCCACTTTTTTCAAGTGCAAATTGTGCTGTTTTATCTAAGAATCTGGCATTGTTCAGCCCTGCAAAAAGTATCATGATAAGCAAAAGAAGCAATCCTATACTCCATAACAAAACCTTTAACGCTTTCAAAATGCCTGTCCTATACTTACATGAAATACAAACCCGTCCCGATCCTGGGGAAATCCAAAATCCAGACGAAACGGGCCAATCGGTGTCTGATAACGTATACCAAAGCCATACGAGCCGTAAAAATCATCATCAAACTTGTGTGGTGAGAGGGAGAGCATCGAGCTGTCATAAAATGTCACCAGCCAAAGTTTCTGCCATACCCGATACCTTGCCTCCAACATCACATCTACCAGGGAGACTCCTCCAAGCGGCACAGAGGCACTGTCTTTTAACCCCAGATCTCTGTATTCATACCCTCTGTTCGTCGTCGATCCGCCGGTAAAGAAGCGTTTAAAAATAGGCACATCCGCATTGATCATCCCTATGCGCGTTTTGGCACCAAGCGTCCACCTGTCACCATATGATTTGATATAGCGCAGTTCTGCAATAGACTTAAAATAGTCCAAATCCGACCCGATGGCTTTCATCGATTTTTCAAGATAAAGCGCTGCATAATAACCGTTTTTGGCATCAATCATCGAATCCCTTTTATCGATGAGTAAACGATAAAAAAGTGAATTTAAAAAATAATTACCAGATTCATTTTCCGCATCTTTTACCTTGGCATCGATTTTACTGTACTCTGTCAGCATCCCAAAATAATGTTCCAGCCCGAAAGCACGTTTACCAAATGTCACACGGTTTTGAATGGTGTTTTCATCAAAAGTATCATAACGGTATTTGCGGTAATTGATATCATTTTCAAAAGTTATTTTGCCCAATACCGGCACCATAATACGCGGGTTATAAAAGATATTATAGGCTTCATAACCTATCTGTGTCGCTTTAATTCCGATATCAAAGACCTTTAAATTCCCAAAAAAGTTTTTATCTGTCCATGAAATCGCACCCCGTGCGCCTTCATCAGTGTTATAACCGATAGAACCTTTCAGAAACTTCGTATCTCCCATCTTCAAATCTATTCTCACTGGCAGGGGACTGACATTGCTGTCTAATTGCGGCTCCACCAGGATATAGTCATACACACCCAACTCATACAGATTGTCATAACTCTTTTCCAGCTTCCTGATATCATACTTGTCACCAGGCTTATACGCTATCTGTTCACGGATGATGACTTCATCCACATCTCCCCTGCCTGCTATACTTGTTTTGCCCAGTTTATAAGAGCTGTTTTTATCCACATGAAAATCCAAATCCACCTTATAAGCATCCAGATCCACATAGGCTTTGGCATCAAAATCATAGTTGGGATAGCCCTCTTCCTGCAAATAGCGTTCTAAACCCTTTTTTGTGCTTGTAAATGTAGCTGTATTAAACGTATCACCCTCTTTAAACAAGATGCCTTTTTTGAGTTCTTTGGCAGGTCCTATTTTGATGGATGCGACTTTGATGGGTGCATTTTTTTGGATATTGACATCGATAAAATCTTCTTTTGCCATGATCGTGATCTCTGCTCGGTAGTAACCTAAAGATTGGGCATACTCCGTCAAAAGCTTTTTATAGACAGGGATATCACTCTCTTCAAAAGTTGGATCATCCCGCCAGGGGGTATAAAAGGGGGGATAAGGCTTGCCGATGACTTTGTATAGAGTCGAAGAAGAAAAATCTCCCACCAAAAAATCTATTCCTTCACCATGGAATGTAAGTTTATCATAGGTTTTAGCATCTAACAATGTTAAAAGAAAGAGTAAAATCCCTAGATATTTCACATGCACCTCTGTTAATTATTTCAATTACTCTTATTATATCATATATTTAACAAAACTATTTATCATGACAAGGTATGCTGCTTCTCTTTTGGCAGCATCTATGGAAATAAAAAAGCATCTTTTTGGGCTTTGAACCTGATATAATTTAATACCTTGCGTACAGATTGATAGTTTAAGAGCTTCTTTATCCAGACTTTTTTGCCGGGAAAATCTATCATCATCAGCCCGATTATGATGGTTAAAATGCCCTCACCAGGCAGCAACAATAACACAATACCAATACCTACAAGCAGCACTCCCACAATATTTTTGAGCACTATATACAGATCATAAAAGAGCGGCAATTCACGCTCCCCATCCTTTGCACTTTCTACTCTCATGAGAAAATAATCTGCAGGTAAAGCAGCAATAATCCAGCTGATTATAAAGAGTGAAGCGATTGAAAAAAGCAGTGAAAAAATAAAAACGAGCATCTTTTCAACCTCTCTTTAGAACAGTGCTGTCATGATAATTCTTTGGCTAAAAATTCTCCAGTATAAGAACCGGTTTTTTGATACGTTTTTGCCAACTGCTGCGGTGATCCTTTTGCGATTATCTTACCGCCTTTACTTCCGCCTTCTGGTCCCATATCGATGATATAGTCAGCATTTTTGATCACATCCAGATTGTGTTCAATCACCAAAACCGAATTCCCAAGATCAGTCAGATGCTGCAGTACTTTTACCAGCCTGTCCACATCAGCAAAATGCAGCCCCGTAGTCGGCTCATCCAGGATATAAAGGGTCTTGCCCGTATCATTTTTGCTCAACTCTTTTGAGAGCTTGATTCTCTGGGCTTCACCTCCACTCAGTGTCGTAGCATTTTGCCCCAGTGTGATATATCCCAGCCCTACTTCATGCAGCGTAGTCAGTTTTTGATAGAGTTTTGGCACGGCTTTAAAAAATTCCAGTGCTTCATCCACACTCATGTTTAAAACGTCGGCGATACTTTTACCTTTATAGAGGATTTCCAATGTCTGTGCATTATATCTTTGACCATAACAGGCATCACATTTGACCTGGATATCTGGTAAAAAATGCATCTCAATTTTGATTTCACCATCCCCCTGGCATTTTTCGCAGCGCCCTCCTTTGACATTAAATGAAAAACGTCCTATTTTATAACCACGGATTTCTGCCTCTTTGGTCTTGGAAAAAAGTAGGCGAATTTCATCCATCATACCCGTATAGGTGGCAGGATTACTCCGGGGAGTTCTACCAATTGGACTTTGATCCAGATAGATGACTTTATCCAGCTGTTCCAGTCCCAGACACTCAACACCTTCAACTTTTTTGCTCTTTTTCGCGCGGTTTAACAGTGTTTTTGCTACTGGCATCAAAGTCTGTAAAATCAGTGAAGATTTTCCACTGCCACTGACACCAGTGATACAGCAGAGATTTTGCAGTGGTATTTTTACATCCAGCTTTTCAAGATTATTGAGCGTAACATTTTTAACTTCAATCCACTTTTCCTGTCCTCTGCCTTTGAAATAATCAATCTTTTTACGCCCATACAGATAATCCGCCGTCAATGTCTTGGCTTTTTTCAATGCCTTTAAATCACCGTTAAATACCACTTCACCACCAAATTTTCCGGCATTTGGACCGATATCGATGATATAATCTGCCGCTTCAATTGTCTCTTTGTCATGTTCGACAACAATCACAGAATTTCCCCGTTTTTGCAGATTCCGCAAGGTACGTATCAATTTAAGTGTATCACGTTCATGCAAGCCGATACTCGGTTCATCCAATACATACATCACACCGGTCAATCCACTCCCGATTTGAGAAGAGATACGAATACGCTGTGCTTCTCCACCTGAAATCGTCCGTGCATCCCGTCCCAGTGCAATATATCCCAGTCCCACATCATACAAGAAGAAGAGACGCTCTCGAATCTCTTTCAAAATAGAAGCGGCAATCAACTGCTGCTGCTGGCTCATATAGTCAAAATTTGCTTCATTGGCAAAAAAAGCGTAACTCTCTTCAATAGGCATATCTAAAATATGCGCAACCCCATGCCCGGCAACTTTGACAGCAAGACTTTCCGGTTTCAGTCTGTGCCCGCCGCACTTGTCACAGACTTTTTCACTCATATATTCAGCCAACTCTTTTTCATCTTTGATCATATCGTAAGCGATTTTGACAACACCGTCGAATTTTCTAGTCAGTTTATGGCGTTTCCAGGTAAATTGTGCCGGCTCTACACCACCATGCAAGACGGCTTTTTGCTGATGTGGCTGCAAGGTTTCAAAAGGAACATCCGTAGGAATATCACTTGCTTCACAAAAGGCTTTTAAAAATTTTGCATAATAGCCTTTGTTGAAGCCATAAAAAAGTTTCACCGCACCAGAATCAATACTTTGATGCTCATCAATCACTTTACTCATATCAATAGCATAACGGATCCCCAGTCCGTCACAAACCTGACAGGCTCCTTTGGGAGAGTTAAAAGAAAAAGAGAGCGGTTCAAGCGGCTCAAAAGAGATTTTGCAGTCAAAACAGGCAAAGTGCTCACTGTAGTGGATATGGTGACTCTCAAGTCCAATTTCTTCATGATTCAACACTTCCACTTCAAGCTCGCCATAACTTTCTTTGAGTGCCTTTTCTACATCTTCAGCAATTCTCTGACGATTGTCATCTTTGACAACAACTCTGTCGATGACCACGGAAATAGTGTGTTTTTTTGTTTTGGAGAGTTCAATCTCTTCATCAAGTCGCACCATCACACCATCAATCATCGCCCGTACATAACCCTTTTGCGCCAAAGATTCGAGCATATCCGCGTAGCTTCCTTTTTTATCCCTGACCAATGGTGCCGTCAGTACCAGTTTAGCCCCAACTGGCAGTTTTTGTACCTGTTCGATGATATCAGCAGCAGACATTTCAGATATCGGCTTACCACAAAGATGACAGTGCTGCTTACCTACTCTGGCATACAGAAGACGCAGATAATCATATATTTCAGTGATCGTTCCGACAGTAGAACGGGGGTTTTTGGAAGTTGTTTTCTGATCAATGGCAATCGCAGGTGTCAACCCTTCTATCTTGTCAACATCCGGCTTTCCGATCCGATCCAGAAATTGTCTGGCATAACTCGAAAGTGACTCGATATAGCGCCTTTGTCCTTCCGCATAGAGGGTATCAAATGCCAGCGTACTTTTTCCACTGCCGCTGATACCTGTGATGACTACCAACTTATTTTTCGGCAGCGAAATATCAATCGATTTTAGATTGTGTTCTCTTGCACCAAATACTTCTATTTTGTCCATTTTTTTCCCGTTATATTAATTTATTGACAATGAGTGCCAGGATAATAAAGTTCAATCCCAGAATCATATTTTTATGTTTTTTTGCTTCTGTTTTGTGGGCGAGATAAATCCCGAGATAGACACCCAGTAAAGAAGTAACACCTATAAGCAGGCCATCTTGATAATCTACATATCCATAACTGCTCAGGCTGATTAAGCCCGATATTGACGAGAAGACCACAAAAAACAAAGCCGTAGAAACAGCAGTTTTGATATCATAGCGTAAAAAGCCCACCATTACCGGTGTTAAAAGCAGTGCGCCTCCTATCCCGATACTCGTAGCAAACATGCCTATCATGATACCTACTCCTAAAAATAACAAGCGGTTTTCTATCGGTTTTTGATGATGTTCTACAGGAGCATTGAAAAATCGGTAAATTGCAAAAATAATGGCTGCCAAAAAAAAGTACGTCAATGTTTTTGAAGAGAGATGATGTACGATAAATCCGCTGCATAGCCCGCCTAAAAAGCCGCCAAATCCAAAAAAGATCGTACTGGAAACTTTTAACGTTCCTTTTTTATAATTCAGATAAGAACCAAAAAGAGAAGAAAAGACCATTTGTATGACAGAGATACCAATGGCATCTTTGATATCAAACCCCAGATAAAGGAGGATCGGTACCAAAATAGTACCGCCGCCTACACCGAAAAATCCGGAAATTGCCCCGACCAAAACCCCTGCTAACAACAGTTCAATTATCATTTTCTTCCTTTAACCCACAGGATGCATAATGGGGTTTTCATAAACTTTGATTTTACTCAAAAGGTACTTAAAGGTATAATTGAGCTATTGAAATCCCATAAAAAGTAAAGATATGAAAATAGATTTGGAAGACCAACAAATAATTAACTATGAAAAACTTGTCGATATCTCTGTCAGCCTGGTCACCGACCTGGGTTCTACCACTATCCCAACCAGTGAATTTCTCAAGCTCAAAAAAGGCTCTGTGTTGGATTTACAAAAGCCGGCGGGTGAGAGTGTGGAGATTTATGTCAACAATAAAATTGTAGGCAAAGGTGAAGTAATGGTGTATGAAGAGAACCTTGCTGTGCGTATCAATGAGATTTTAGACTCAGACTCCATCATCCACTACTTTAAAAAAGAACCTTCATGATAAAATACTTTTTGCTGCTTTTGCCGCTTTTTTTGCCGCTTTTCTCTGCCAATATTACCAACCAAAATATCTACGAAAAAGACGACCGTGTGGATATTATGCTCTCTTTTGATGCCCCTTTTCATGGTAAAATCACACAAAAAAAAGAAGATAAAAACAGAATTTTGATTTTAACAGGTGCATCCATTGAGCAAAAAACAAGCAAAGATATTGCCTCAGATATCCTGCAAAAACTCTCTTTGACTCCCTATCATGATAAGGTTGTGATTGCACTCGAAGGGGATGGGGATTTTCAAGTCAATGCATCCAAAACGGTAGATCTGTATGGTTTACGCCTTCGCATCACTCCTGCTGCTCTTTTTAACGAGACAGCCAACAGTAACGACAATGTCATTGAAACTAAAAAAGAAGATGATATGAGTGTTGCTTTTTCCAAAGTGATGCTGATTCTCCTTGCCCTGCTTGCCTTTTTATACTTTTTTAAAAAATGGCTCTCAAAACAGGGAGGTGTGATACAGGGAAACTGGCTTTTCAGCCAAAAAAAAGCGTCTGATAAGAGTGATATCAAAGTAACACAACAACGGGCTTTAGATGTCAAAAACCGTTTGGTACTGGCAAGCTATAAAGATAAAGAATATCTTCTACTGCTGGGAAACAGCAATCTTTTAATCGATAGTTTTGACACTCACACCAAAAGTAATAACAATGATTTTGATGAAATTCTTACAGAAAATGAAGAGAGCCTGAACTACTTTATCAAACAGAAAAATAAAAATTTTGACAACTACAAGAAAAAAATTTCACAAGAAGAATAAAGGGCACCTCTAAAAGCAGCTCTAATTTTGACAGCCGCAGTGACAGTGACTGCCTTCTTCATCACGTGCAGCCACATTAAACCAGTAAGCTGCTGTTTTTTTATTCTGCTTGACGCCCAGACCTGTATTGTACATGACACCCAGATTTTCCTGTGCAATCACATCTCCCTGTTTGGCGGCAAAGAGAAAATTGGCTACGGCACTGTCATAATCACCACTTTTTAAAGCCTTGACACCTTCGTCCACATTGTTTGCAAAGAGCACACTACCCAGTAGCGTTATCATGATAATTTTTTTCATATTGGTATCCTTTAATGCGTATATTATAGCAATAAATATTCCATTTTTCAATTGTGTGTTCTGAACATTCACACTTGTGAACGACTCTACAGCCGTTTTACGGCGCAGCCTTAGTGAATAAGTGTGAATGTTTAGAACACACAATTGTCTAAAATTTGTCAATTAAAATAAACAGATAAATTGTCGATATGTTACATAATGATGAGAATCCCTCGAGAGACTCCTCAAAGAAAAAACAGGCACAGGCGATGACACAACAGGAAATTTTGAGAAACAATACACTGAAATTTGGGATTATCATAGCTATCATAGGCGGTACCATCGCGACTATTAAAGCAATTTCTGTATTTGGCACGCCTGTCTCTTATCTGCTTCCTCTTGGGATGACAGTGATAGCACTTTTTATTTTTTATCTATATATGAAAAAAGTAGATAATACGCTGCTAGCATTTTTAATACTCTCAACTGTATTTGTAGAGATATTATTAAAAGAGAAATTGACAGATGTCGGCGCAGGGATTTATTTTTGGATATTTATGTTACCAGTGACAGTATTTGCTTTTTTTACGCCTATCAAAAGTCTCATGATGAATTTGATCTTTCTTGGCATATTTTTGCTTTTCCATCGTCATGGCTTACCGGAATTTAATCCCCAATATTTTCTGTTTCCCATCGCTTTTTCATATATAACTATTACGATTTTTAACTTTATTTATCAACGTTTTCATGAAAAGATGCGCCAAGAGATAAGCCAGAAAACGGCAGCGATCCATAGGTTAAACTACTCTCTAAAAGAAGATATTCAAAAAGCAGTAGCAGAGAGTAAAGCCAAAGACAAGATGATGGAGCAACAGGCAAAACTGGCACAAATGGGAGAACTTCTGAGTATGATTTCCCACCAATGGCGCCAACCCCTGGGCTCTATCGCTTCAGCCACTATCGCACTCAAAAGTAAAATTTCACTTGAAAAATATGACTTGAGCAAACCAGCGGAGAGGGATGCTTTTTTGGAGTATCTTATGCAGCGTTTGGACAATATAGAAAGCTACACAGCTTCTCTCAGCACTACCATTGATGATTTTAAAAACTTTTACAATCCCAACAAAGAGCTCATCAAGGCAGATGTGACCCAGGCAGTTGAAAAAGCACTCTTTATCATGAAAAGTTCATTTAACCATCACCACGTTACACTGGAAAAAGTCTATCATGATAGTGTCAAAATAGACCATTACCCCAGTGAACTGATGCAAGTGATACTCAATATTCTCAACAATGCGGTAGGTAACTTCAAAGAAAAGCAGATCCAAAATTCCCATATATCACTCAGCCTCCAGGCTCAAAAATCATCTATCATGATAGAGATATGTGACAATGGCGGAGGCATACCAAGCGACATCATTGATAAAATATTTGATCCCTATTTTTCAACAAAAGATGAAAAAAACGGTACAGGGCTTGGACTCTATATGTCCAAGACTATTATCGAAAACCACCATCATGGCGCCTTACAGGTAGCAAATAAAAACGGTGGTGCCTGTTTTACAATCACCCTGCCTAAATCGCAAAATACTGCGCCTGTGGGTGATGCACTACCAAAGCAGATGTAGTCTGTTCAGGATGCATCTGAAAAGTTTCACCCAATTCGACACCAAACTCTTCAGGCTTTAACAGGGCAAACAGCTCTTTATTCATAGCAAGCTCAGGACAGGCAGGATAACCAAATGAATACCGTTTGCCGGTATATGCCCGCATCTTCACATCGCGCAAACTGTGTCCCTCATTTTCTGCGATATTAAATTCCAGGCGGATCTGTTTATGCAGTATCTCGGCAATCCCCTCGGCCAGTTCCACAGAAAGCCCATGCAGATGATGATACTCGGTAAAATTACCCGATTCATACAAGCGGCTCTCTTCTGTGGAAAAGGCGCTGCCCGCACTTGCCAGCGTAAAACTCACTACATCATGACGATCACTGTGAAAATAGTCACTCAAAGCACGATGAGGCGCTCTTTGCTGTCTGGGAAAAGTCAACTTATAAAGCGCACGCTCCCGCACCACGTCTAAAGGTTCACGGTTGATTTCATCTGCGCTGTACCAGCCCTCGCTCGCATCAAAAATCAAAAGCGAGTCCCCATCACTCCGACAGGGGAAATGACCATAAAGCGCCACTGGCTGTAAAAGATTTTTTGTCAAGATCTCAGCTTTGAGTTTTTCAAACAGCGGCCAGAGTTCATCTTCTCTAAATTTCTCTTTAAATGCTTTGTCCTTGCCCTTCATCACATATCCCCAGCGTTGTGCAAAAAGCATTTTGTGATTGATCCAGTCAAAAGCGATCTCTTTGACATCTGCATCCAGCACACGTCTGCCCCAAAAAGGAGGATTGGGTATCCTGTTGTCGCGTGCGGGCATCTTGATATCTTTAAAATCCGGCATAGGCACAGTTTTTTTCTCTTTTTTGACTATCGTATCTTCATCCTCACTGTATCCTAAATCCGTATCAAAATTGCCCTCTTCTATACGACTCATTGCCACAATACCGTCAAAAGCATCTCGACAGTAAAAGATAGGCCCATCATAAGCCGGACGGCAAAACTCATCGATAAACTTCCGTGTCAATGCAGCGCCACCCAGTAAAATCGGCAGTGTAAAGCCCATTTTTTGCAACTCTTTTAGATTTTCCAACATCACAGCCGTTGATTTGACCAACAGCCCACTCATACCAAAAGCATCCACCGGGTGCTCTTTGTGGATTTTTAAAAACTCCTCCAAATCAGCTTTGATCCCGATATTGATCACTTTGTAACCATTGTTGGTGAGTAAGATATCTACAAGATTTTTTCCGACATCATGGACATCACCTTTCACCGTTCCAACGATCAAAGTCGCCTGTGTTTTCTTCTCCTGTTTAGGGAGATAGGGATTGAGAAAATCAACGGCTGCTTTCATCGTCTCTGCTGACTGCAAAACAAACGGCAGCTGCATCTGCCCTGAGCCAAAAAGTTCTCCGACTTCTTTCATTGCATTGATCAACAGTTCATTGACAATTGTGTCAGGTGCGATTTCATCTTTGGCTGTTTCCAACAGTGCCAGCATCCGCTCTTTATCCCCGTCAATCAGCAGTTTATGGATTTTTTCAGCTGTATTCATCTTTAAAAATGCTTCATCCTCCGCTCCCTGATCTACCGCTTCCACATTCGAAAAGTGGTCGATAAATGCAAAAAGAGGATCACCATTTTCACGATTGTTAAAGAGTAAATCTTCACATATTTTACGTTCTGCTTCTTCTATCTTATGCATTGGCAATGTGTTTTTTACATTGACAATGGCCATCGAGAGACCTGCCTGTACACAGTGATATAAAAAGACAGAGTTGAGATACTCTCTGGCATGTTTATCCAGTCCAAACGAGATGTTGGAAATCCCCAGCACAAAACCTACTTCAGGATGCATCTTGTGAAATTCTCCAATGGCATCGATGGTCTCTATGGCTGCAGTAAAATACTCTTCATCCCCACTCCCCACTGTAAATGTCAACAGATCAAAAACCAGATCTCTTGGATCCAGTCCATGCTCTTTTGTTGCCAGTTGGTAAATCCGCTCAGCGATACGCACCTTGTCATCTTTGCTCTTTGCCATCCCCACCTCATCGATGGTCAAACAAACCAGTGATGCTCCAAAACGCTTTGCAAGCTGACAGACGGTATTGAACTTTTCTATACCGTCTTCCAGATTGACAGAGTTGATGATAGGCTTGCCGCCAACCTGTTTGAGACCCATTTCCAATGCAGCTGTCTGGGTAGAATCAATCATCAGAGGCAATGTCACTTTCTGGGCATACAAGGCACCTACGATCTCCATATCTTTTGTCTCATCGCGTCCTGCAAATCCGACAGAAATATCGATACCATGCGCACCAGCACGGACCTGCTGTTGTGCGACAGAGAGTGTGCCTTCATAATTTTCAGCCAACAGTAATTCTCTAAAAGCTTTTGATCCTGTGGCATTACTGCGCTCTCCGATATAAAAAGGAGCCGGTTCCTGTATCAAGTCCCGTGTTTCAAACAAAGAAGCCAATGCCTTATCATGATGACCGCTCGCAGGGCGTGGAACGCTCTCTTTGACTGCTTCAGAGAGTGCTTTGATATGCTGGGGTGTAGTACCGCAGCATCCACCAAGCAGTGCAACCCCATCAAAGGCTAGAAATTCCAACTGATGTTTTACAAACTCTTCAGGCCCCATCGGATAAAAAGTATGTCCTCCACGATTTTGGGGCAATCCTGCATTGGCATGGACAGAGATGGGTCTATCCCAAACCTCTGAAAGTGTTTTAACATGTTTTTTGACCTGCTCTGGACCCGTACCACAGTTAAATCCAAGCGAAAGGATATCAAATGGTTCCAGGATTGTAGCAATCGTTTTGGCATCCGTTCCAATCAGCATCGTACCTGAAAGCTCGATTGTTACGGTTATCATGATAGGGAGTTTGATACCCTTTTCATCCATCGCATCCTGACAGGCATGCAATGCTGCTTTGATCTGCAGCGGATCCTGGCAAGTCTCCAGCAAAAAGAGATCTGCCCCGCCGTCTATCAAACCCTCTGCCGCTATTTTGTAACCGGCATACATGGTATCATAGGAGATATGCCCCAAAGAGGGCAATTTTGTTCCAGGTCCCAAATCACCTGCAACAAAACGTGGCTTCTCCTCGGTGCTAAATTGCTCACAAACAGCTTTGACTCTCTGAGCACCAGCCTTTGCCAGTTCATACGTTCTTTCACCTATATCATAGTCATCCAAAACCCAGGGAATTGCCCCAAAGGTATTGGTACTGATGATATCTGCTCCCACTTTGGCATAAGCTGCGTGAATCTTTTCTATGGCATCGGCATAGGTGACATTCAACAGTTCATTACACCCTTCATTGCCTTCCCAGGCTTCATCTGGAATATCTAGGTTTTGTATCTGTGTTCCCATCGCACCGTCAAGTACCAGAACTCTCTGTTTGATCGCTTTTTCTATTGATTTCACATTTTGTCTTTACATTGTATTTTAATTGCATCTTCTAAAGTGAACAAGTATGTCTATTTAGAAGCTTTAATGATAACATAAAATTAAAAAAAATCTACTTCCGGCCGATACTAACAGATAATAGAATGCTTATCAAAGAAAAGAGAAAAAAAGATGAAATTATCTGTACTAAAAACGATACCGCTCTTCTTGTTGGCTTTAAACCTGCAAGCGTCCAAACTCGACTATACCTATGCTATCAAATGGGCACATGAGGGCAAGATGGACAAAGCACTCTCGGAATTAGAAAAACTACACACCCAAAATCCGCAAAATCTGGGACTTCTGTATGATTATATCTCAGTACTGGGGTGGGCAAAACAGGATGCAAAAGCCCTCAAACTGGCACAGCCTCTTGATATCAACACCATGCCCTCTTATGTACTCAAAGATATAGCAAAATCAGCCAGAAACGAAAAACGCTATATAGACGCTGCAAAGCTCTATCAAAAAGGCATCAAGAGATATCCCCAAGATCCTCTCTTTTATCAGGGCATGGCCTTGTCGCTGCATGATATGAAAAAACCAAAACTGGCTATGCGTGTTTTAAATCTGGCAGAAAAAAAACTGCCGGGCAATACGGATATCCTCGCTGCCAAAGCTGAAATGTACGAACTACATAAACATAATTTCGATGCAATGCGCATTTACCAGAAACTGGCAGACAATCCAGCTACAAAAAACAAATATATAAAAAAATTTGTCCACGCCCTGCAACGTCTGGGTATGCCTTTTGTTGCTGAAAAATATATACAGCAAAACCCTTCTCTTTTCACAATTGATGACAAAGTTGCCATACAGCACGACCAGTCCGCCTTTGAACTTAGATGGGGGAAAGGAGGCTTTGTTTCGAAAAAAGGCAGCGATAAACTCGTGGTACAAAAAGCACTTGATAAATTGGAAAAAAATATTCAAACGTTAAAAAGTGCCGACAAAGCAACAATTAAAAACCGTAGTTTCCTGCATCTGAATTTTGATAAAATCGTTGCTTTAAATACATTGGGAAAACGCAAAGAGGCTATCGCTCTTTTTGAATCACTGCAAAAACAGAAAATAGCTTTTCCGGCCTATGTACTGACTTCTGTAGGCGATGCCTATCTCTATCTCAAAAAACCTTATTTGGCACAATCTGTACTCAAAGAGTCTTTAGAAAAAAACAAACATAATTTTGAGACAAAATATCTTCTCTTTTATGCTTACAGTGATGCCTACCAGATGCAACGAGCACTTCGTTATGCACAAAAACTCAATAAAAATGAGCCTAAACGTGCAGGCAGTCATAAAGTCGATACAGAGATATTGGAGATTTTGGCCTATGAGTATAGTAATTATCTTGACTATGCACAACATCAATTGGAAAAACTTCTGAAACAGGCACCTGCAAACAGTTCTGTACGTAATGAACTGGCACATCTTTATTATCTCAGGGGATGGAACGAGAAAGCGCGTTCTGCTTATCAGGTCGAATTACAATTTAATCCACAAAATTATGATGCCCTGCAGGGGATAGTGATGACTGATATTGCCCAAAAGCACTATCAAGAGGCATCAGCAACTATGCATACCATGCAAAAGCTCTTCCCTACCCGTCAAGAAGCATTAACCCTCCTGCAAAAGAAGATCGATAACAGTAAAAAAGGTTACTTTACCCTGGATAGTACCTATGGATCTGATCCTTCAGAGTCCGGCAGTAATACAAAAACAAACTCTTATGAAATCAATGCACGCTATTATGCTCCGCTGATTCAAAACCACTATCGTCCTTTTGTCTATACCAACATTGGACATACAAAGTTTTATGAGAACAGATTGACTAACAAGCGTGTTGGTGCCGGTCTCAATTATACCAATTCCCATCTCGATGCAGCTATCGGCCTGGGAAGCAACTTGACAGCTCTCAAGGAGATGACCGGTTTTGCCAATGCCCGATACAGTTTTGATGATTACTGGTCTCTTTTTGGTAATTTTGAGTATTTTTCATCCCAGACACCCCTGCGTGCCATCATGTACGGTATCCGGGCTGACAGACTGCAGGCATCTGTAGAGTATAGATCGAGTGAATCCAGACAAAGCAGTTTCAGTATAGAAAATATGGATTTTAACGATGGGAACAGCCGTTTTAACCTCATTTTAACCCATTATGAAAAACTGATCACCGGAGCCTATTATAACCTCGATGCGACACTCTATCTAAGCAATATGTATAACTCCAAAGATAACAGTGTTGTCTATTACAATCCCAAAGAAGACCTGTACGCATCACTCAACCTCTCCAATATCTGGAATATATACAATTGGTATGATACTAACATCAAACAGATTGCAGCCGTCGAGATCGGTACACACTGGGAGAAGCACTATGGTTCCAATCTTGTCGGCAATCTTAACATCGCGCAGGAAGTTGAACTCAACAAAGATATGGCACTCTCTTATGGTTTTTTACGTAAAAGATCTGCCTATGACGGCAACCTTGAATACGGCAATGCCTTTTATCTCAATGCAAAAGGAAGATTTTAATGAAATACCTTGGCCTGCTCATACTTGTATTTTCCACTTTCTTAAGTGCCAAAGTGATAGAGATAGATCATAACAAATTCATCGCTTTATGTTATCATGATGTACAGGATAAAATCGTCGATAAACATATCATGACCATCACAACAGATGAATTGACATCTCACTTTAAATGGCTCAAAGAAAATAATTATCATCCTGTCAGTTTGGATGATATACTGGCCGCCAAACGTGGAGAAAAAAATCTCCCCAAAAATGCTGTACTGCTAACCTTTGATGATGGCTATGAAAGTTTTTACAATCGTATCTATCCGCTTTTAAAACTCTATCATTTTCCAGCCGTGTATGCACTGGTGACCAAATGGCTGGATGCGCCTGAAGGCGGTACCTTTACCTATGGTTCCAAAAAACGTTCGCGCAGCATGCTTTTGACATGGAAACAGATCAAAGAGATGGTTGATTCGGGGCTGGTAGAGATGGCTTCCCACAGTGAAAACTCACACTATGGTATTCTTGCCAATCCACAGGGAAATACCCAACCCAAATATACCTCTTTGCAGTATAATAAAAAAACAGGTACCTATGAAAGCCAGCAAGACTATATCAAACGGGTCGATGCGGATCTCAAAGCTTCCAGTGATGATTTGTACAAACATTTGGGCATACGGCCACGTGCTGTTGTCTGGCCATATGGCGCATACAATAAAATCACCCAAAAACTTGCCAAAAAAAATGGGATGGAAATCACGCTGACACTAGATGATGGTATCAATACAGTGGATGATTTGACACAGATCAAACGGGTACTGATCTCAAATGATATCAAATTTGAAAATTTCTTTTGGGATTTGCAGCAGGATGACAGACTGATACAAAGACCCATCTCATTCAGTCTGGATGAGATCTATGATCCCAACCCGAAAATAGCAGACCAGAAACTGGGAAAAATGATCGAAAGAATTCTCGCTTATGGTGCCAATATCGTTTATATCAAACCTTATGCGGATCTGGATCATGACGGACTGGCAGATGCACTCTACTTTCCCAATCATACCATGCCGATGATAGCTGACCTTTTCAACCGGGTAGCATGGCAGCTTAATACCAGAGCCCATGTTGAAAAAATTTATGCATGGATGCCGCTTTCTGCTTATGAAATAGACAACAAAAGAGTCTCTATTTATAATGAAAATGATAAGAAAAAAATCAAAAATATCTTTTTTGATATGGCAAAGTATGGATTTTTAAAAGCGATACTCTTTGATGATATTGCACAAAACAGTTATCATGACAATACCCCTGCGGCACAAAAGGTCTATCAATCCTGGGGATTGCCAGCAGAGTATGACAGCATCAAAAAAAGTATCAAAGATCAGGCAGCCTATATCAAACACCGAAGAGAATATGAAGTCAAGTTCAGCAAAGAGTTAGCTTCTGCTTCCCGTTTTTTTACAACCGAGTTAGTACTTTCACGCGCTTTGGATACTAAGAGCATCATGGACAGCACGAAAAAACATTTTCATATCGATTCGCTTGCCAACTATGCTCAAAACTATCAGTATATGATTATCAAAACAGCACCCTATGCACAAACCGTACTGAAGCCGGATACCTGGTTGAAAAAACTGGTTGAAAAAGTAAGCCGTCAGCCAGATGGCCTTAAAAACTCTGTCTTTCTTTTAAAAAGTACAGCAGGAAACGGCAGGCATTATCTGCCAACTGACTTACTGGTCAATCAGATGAATATTTTAACACAGCATGGGGCACTTAATTTTGGATATTTTCCGGATATTCCACTAAAAGACAAAAACAATCAACAATATATCAAACATGTATTTTCACTGCATGATTTTGCATTTAACTAGGATAAGGTATGGAACAAATAATAGTTTACTTCAGTAACTTAAGCGATACGGTCTTTACAGGACTCTCCAACTTTGTCTATTTTTACCCATTTTTTATGGCTTATGTCTGGATGGTGGGTGCTGTTTATTATTTTATAAAATGGGAGCGGCACGATATCAAGTCCCTCAAATTTGAAACTCCCAAACTCAGTGAATATCCGCTTGCCTCGGTCATTATCCCCTGCTACAATGAAGCAGAGCATATCGATACGGTTATTGAGCAAATCACCAAGACAAACTATCCACACTATGAAATTATTGCCGTCAATGACGGCAGTACAGACAAGACAGCCGATGTATTGATTGAACTGATGGAAAAATATCCACAACTCAGAGTAGTAGATTTTGTTAAAAACCAGGGTAAAGCTACCGGGCTCAATATGGCAGCGCTTGCTGCAAAAGGAGAGTACCTGGTCTGCATCGACGGTGACGCCTTTTTAGACCCTGATGCCATCACCTGGCTGATGTCACATTTCCTTAAAAATCCACGTGTGGGTGCCATCACCGGTAAACCAAAAATCAGAAACCGTTCTACCATTTTAGGGAAACTGCAAGTAGGAGAATTTTCTGCCATCATCGGTATGATCAAAAGAGCCCAAAGTATCTATGGCAAGATTTTTGCTGTCTCCGGGGTCGTCACTGCTTTTCGCAAAGAAGCACTGCATGATGTCGGATACTGGAGTACCGATATGATTACCGAAGATATTGATGTCTGCTGGCGTCTGCAAATCCGTCACTGGACTATCAACTTCGAGCCCCATGCCATGTGCTGGATATTGATGCCTGAAACTTTGGGTGGATTGTGGAAACAGCGGGTGAGATGGGCACAGGGTGGCGCAGAAGTACTCTTTAAGTATCCACATATATTTGAAGACTGGCGCCAAAGACGCATGTGGCCTGTCTATATAGAGTATCTTCTGAGTATCACCTGGGCATTTTCCTTTTTGATGGTATTGATTCTCTATACATTGGGGATCATAACCAATTCACCGATAAATCTGGTCAACTCAACAGTGTACAGTATCTTGCTGGGTATTACTTTTATGCTGCAGTTTTTGATCAGTTTTTATATTTCATCGCGTTATGAAAAAGGCATGGGCAAGTTTTATTATTGGCTGGTCTGGTATCCTATCGCATACTGGATGATTATCGCAGGCACGTCTATCGCAGGATTTTTTAAAGCTATCAGCCGGGATACAAGCAAACGGGCAGTCTGGGACAGTCCTGACAGGGGAATAGCATGAACAAACAGATGAATGAAAGAAAAGACCGCAGCTTTTTTATCATCAAAAACAAAAGAAATCTCTTTTACATCATCAGAGATTTCTTTATCACCCTGCTGCTATGGGGATTGTGGTTATATCTGATTTACCCGATCATCGCCATCCTCGTCTGGAAGTTTTTTGATAAAAACATCTACTATCACAAAAGCGGTGCAGAGATCGACTCCATCACACAAACGTTGATGCACTTTTTTCTCTACAATGGTATCATTATTCCCATCCTGGGAGCAGCGTTTGTGCTATGGGGTATCTATAACAGAAAAAATTTTGGGGCAAACAACCGGCGTAAAAAAAAGGGAACACCAGTCTCTCCTGCCAAACTGGCAAGCGCTTATGATGTAGATCCTTCTTATATCCAAACCTGTCAAAATACACGTTATCTACGTATATACCATGTTGATAAAAGCCCCAAAGAAGGAGAGTTTCCTTTTCCGCCGCTCAATCCAAAACTCCAAGCCACATCTGGCAAAGCTGTCTCTATCTATTTTAACAATAACTGGGACGCCATTCGTAAAAAATCCATGTTTGGCACAATCAAACGCCAAATGCATATCCCTTTACAGGAGAGACGCAAAAGTCCAAGAGAGTAGTCCCCTACTCTTTAATCTTTTCTGCCTGATAGGTATAGATTTGCGGATGTGCCTCCAGACAGTTTAACTGCAAGCCGGCTTTTTGGCAAAGATGCATAAAAAACTGTTCAAAATCAGGCAGCTGTTCCCAGACCTGCGGTAAAAATGTCGCCTGATGTCCGTGTAATTTCAAAATCACACCATCTATATTCGGCCGCAGCTTCTGCTTTAGATCTACACTATCATGATAGTCCAAAGGTTCCGGTTTGCTCAGCAAAGAAACTTCTATGGAAAGTTTAGCAAACTCCTCTGCCCGCAAAGGCTGAAAACGGGGATCACTAAAAGCCGCAGCCTTGGCATTGGCAATGATATCATCGATCAGCGGACGATGGGCTACCAAAGATCCGATACATCCCCGAAGTGCGCTGGACTCCTCCAAGGTCACAAATACGGCACCTTCTTTAGAGAGTTCAGGATACTTTTTAACCCAGGCATCTTTATCGATCAGCTTTTGCCCTGTCAACTTTTCTTTAATAGCATCACGTGCTAATTTTAATAGATAAATTTTCATACTTTTATTATACCAAATATTCAAGAAAGCTCTGATAAAATCCTTTCCTTATTATCAAAATATAGAAAAAAATAAGGAGTTTGCATGTTACATGGTTGTAAAAATTACTTCTCGTTTTTTGGTCTCCTGCTTTTTAGTGTCAATATCACACTGAAAATCGCGTATGCCAAAATAGCCAGTTTACTACGTACTACAGCGATCATGATAGAAACATTTTTGAAAGAGGCACGATACAGTCCTCTATTCATTCAACAAAAAGTCAAAATACCCCAATAAGGAAAATAAAATGCAAAAAAGAACACTCTCATTAGCCCTGCTGGCTTCCACACTCAGCCTTTATGCTGCCCCATCTACTCTCGCTCCCATCACTGTTACCAGTGCACTTAAAACCAGGCAGTCTTTACAAAATGTCACAGACAATCTATCGGTTATCACAGCAGATGAGATCAAAGATCGTGGATACAAAACACTCACAGATGCCTTGAGCTCTCTGCCTGGAATCACGATCAATAGAAACGGCGGATTAGGACAAACTTCTACCATCAAACTGCGTGGGATGGATGGAAAACGTCTTTTGGTTGTCGTTGACGGCATACGATACAATGATCCTACCTCACTTTCAGGGGCGCAATTTGAACATATTCTCATCGACAACATCGCACGTATCGAAGTGATAAAAGGAGCACAATCGGGTGTTTGGGGTGCTGATGCCAGCGCAGGCGTCATCAATATCGTCACCAAAAAAGCGGCAGACGGGTTTGTGGCAGGTTCTTTATTTGCAGAGTACGGCTCTTTCAATACACTCAACTACGGCCTTTCTCTTTCACACAAAGTCAATCGTTTTGATATCGCACTCAATGCCCAGAGAATCACATCTGATGGTTTCTCCGCAGCCGTAAAGGACGGTAAAAGAGCCAGTGCATTTGAAGATGATGCCTATAAAAACAGCCATGGTGATATCAAGGCAGGTTTCAACTTCACAGACAAAGACAGAGTAGAAGCATTTTATTCTATCATCGATGCCAAAACAGATTTTGATGGTTATGATGCCAGCTTTCAGATCAATCCTGATGATGCCAACACGTCTGCTACATCCAGACAGTATTTTTACAGCGCACGCTATAAACGAACAGACGAGTGGGGAAATGCTACAGTCTATGCACAGCGTTCAACATTTAAAAGAGCTTATTCTTATGGCAACTTTGATGGCAATATCGATGAGTTTGGTGCCAATGCCCGCATCGATTATCTCAAAGATGCCTTTGTCACTGTCGGAGTGGATCATAAAAAATTTAAACAGCAAAACAGCATAAACCACAGCTATAACAATGATGCTGTTTTTCTCACAACAAGCGGTACGGTTCATGAAGATATCGGTGATACCATCTTATCGGCAGCTTTTCGATATGACAAATTTGATGCTTTTGACAATAAATCAACGTACAAGCTGGGCTTTAAATACACACCAAAAAGTGTAGAAGATCTTTGGATTTCTGCCAATTATGGTACCGGCTACAATGCTCCACTGCTTTATAACCTCTATGACTCTTTCTCCGGCAATGCTGCCTTACATCCTGAAAAGACCAAAGGGTATGATGTCAGCATCAATTACAAAGGACTGGGAGTGAGTTATTTTAACAACCGTATTGATGACATGATTGATTATCAGACAACAGATTTTACAACCTTTGCCGGCTCTTACTTTAATGTAGCAGGCACCAGCAGACTCTCGGGTCTGGAAGTGGCATATGAACATAATCTTGAAGCGATTGATACCAGCGTGAATCTCAATTATACCTACTTAAAGGCCAAAGACAAAGATGACAAAACACTGTTGCGCCGTCCAAAAAACAGTGCCAATGTCATGCTTGATTATTATGGATTGGACAATACCCACCTGGGTACACAGATACGTTATGTAGGAAAAAGGGATGATGTTGGAAAAACACTTGATGCTTATAGTGTTGTTGATTTGAGTGGAGATTATGCTATCAACGCCTCTGTCTCATGCTACGCCAAAATCAACAATGTACTGGATAAAGAGTATGAAGATATTGCCGGCTACGGTACAAGTGAGCGGGCTTTTTATGCCGGCATACGATACAAGCTGCCTTAAATCTTCTCTATCATGATAAGCATGCTATAATAAAAAAAACCATACAGGAGTTATCATGATAGAGTCCAAAGGTCAGAAAAAATTACTTAAAATCTACTTTGATACCAATGACAAATGTGAGGGTACGCCGCTTTGGGAGTACCTTCTGGAATTGGCAAAAGAGCATAAACTTGCCGGTGCTACTGTCTATAAGAGCATGAGCGGGCTGGGAAGCCATAGTGAAATACATGCTTCCAACGTCTGGATACTGGCACAAAAACTTCCTGTCATTGTAGAAATCATTGATGAGCCAGAAAAGATAGAAGCATTTCTACAGTTCATTGCACCCAAAGTCAAAGAAGCGATGATTGTCACCAGCAGTGTAGAAGTTTCTGTGATTAAAAACTAGATGAAAAAAACAGTTTCTTTAGTACTTGGCAGCGGCGGAGCACGCGGATATGCACATATCGGTGTCATCGAGGCTCTGGACGCGGCAGGTTATGAGATCGTCTCTATCTCCGGCTCTTCGATGGGAGCACTGGTGGGAGGGCTTTATGCCAGTGGCAATCTTCCCGCCTTTAAAGAGTGGATACTCTCTTTGGATGTTTTTGAACTGATAATGCTGCTGGATTTCTCTTTTGCCAAAAATGGTATGATCAAAGGGGACAAAGTCTTTGAGCGTATCTCTTCGATGGTGGGAGATATCATGATAGAAGATCTCTCTATCCCATTTACCGCTGTAGCGACCAATCTGCACACCCAAAAACCTGTCTGGTTTCAAAAAGGGTCACTACTGGATGCGATACGTGCATCAGTGGCGATTCCTACCGTGCTGACACCCAAAAAGATAGGGGATCAATATCTCGTCGATGGCGGTATCCTCAATCCTCTGCCCACTATGCCGCTACTGGCGCATCACAGCGACTATACCATCGCGGTCAATATCCACGCAGATGAAGACAAGTCGCTGCAGCGTATGCAGAAAAAAGCAGAAGAGTTGACACTGCAGGATAAGATCACTGCTTATCTAAGAGAAAATATCTTTTTGCAAAATGCACAGGAATTGAACTCTTTTAAAATCATCTCCAAAAGTATCGAAACGATGCAAAATCTTCTCATACGCTATGAACTTGCTGCACATGAACCTGATCTCATCATTGAAGTGCCTAAAAATATCTGTGATTTTTATGACTTTCACAAAGGCAGAGAGTTGATAGCCTATGGTAGAGAGCAGGCAGAAAAAAAGCTGAATCAACTATCATGATAGACTCTTTTTTTGTACGCATTCAATCTCTTTTTGTTAAGATAGCCAGATGAATGGATATCTCTCATGGTTTCATAACCATGCCAACAAGCATCAGGCTATTGTGAACACTGTCCCCAAAGAGAAGTTGATTGAGTATTTCCGCTGGGAAAATATTTCTCAAAGTGATGTTGATTTCTGTCCACTCTTTCAGGAAAAGAAGAAATGTCATGATATGGAACATCTCAACTGCTACCTCTGTGCCTGCCCGTACTTCCGTTTTGATGATCATGCCCCCCAAATCAAATCCTGGTGCAGTATCGATGCCAAAGAAGGCAAAATTTTTGAGCATGAAGGGATCATCCATCAGGATTGTTCAAACTGTCTCATCCCGCATAAAGAAGGCTTTATCAAAAAACATTTTGATACTTCCTGGCGCAAAATTATGCAGGATTGTCACCGATGAGAATACTCCTTTTAGTACTCTGTTTTTTATCTTTTTTGCCTGCCAAACGTATCATCACACTCACACCGGCAGTCAATGAAATCGTTTTTGCCCTGGGCAAAGGGAGTGATGTTGTAGGTACCTGTGAGTACTGCACCTTTCCAAAAGAGGCAGCTACGCTTCCAAAAGTAGGCGGTTTTTTCTCCGTTTCACTTGAAAAGATAGTAGCACTGAAGCCCGATTTGGTCATCATGGGCGAGAGTAATATCCCACTCAAACCCAAACTGCAAAAGCTGGGCATCGCTTCTCTTGATATCCCGACTACATCCCTGCAGGATCTGAAAACGGGTATCGATACGATAGCACACACGCTGCATGTACCCCAACAATCTCAGCAGATCAACCAGTCAATCCATGAAGCACTCCTGGCGACACAGCATATACTAAATAGGCAAAAAATACTCATTGTATTTGGTGCACCAGAGGATCTGCGCCAACAGATCTTTATCGCCGGAAGGCACCTCTATCTCAGTGATATCATCAGCCAAAGCGGCAATCTCAATGCCTTTACAGACGATACGACCAGACAGCCCGTTCTCTCTTATGAAGGACTCATCGCTACCGCTTCGGATATTGTTATCATTTTAGCCCCTTATGCTGCAAAGGAGCACAGAAGCAAACAATCAATCATCTCCCCATGGCTGAAGCTGCCGATTCCCGCTGCAAAGGCAGGCACAATTTATGTGATCGACAAAGAGTATGCCGGCATTCCCAGTGACAGGGTGAGATTTTTTATCCAGGATTTTGAAAGGATTTTACGCGATGCTAAAAGTAAACTCACTGGATCATGATTTTGGAGATACACCACTTTTGGCAGCCTGCAGCCTGCATCTGAAAAAGGGTGAAAATATGACTATTTTGGGTTCTAACGGTGCCGGCAAAAGTACCCTGGCAAAAATCCTCTGTGGCATCATCCCCAGCCGATACAAAGTTTTACTCCAGGGCAGCTATATAGAAGAACTTGACACACTAAAAAGAGCAGAAATGATCAACTATGTTCCGGCACATTTTTCGCTTTATGATGATTTTATGACCGTGCAGGAGTATCTGCAGCTTTCAAGATATAAACACACACCCAAAGAGCAACAGATGCTGACTGTTTTAAACCAGCTTGGACTGCAACGATACCAACACACGTATGCAAGGCAGCTCAGCAGTGGAGAAAAGCAGCTTTTGCAACTCGCTTCTGCCCTGCTTCAAAGTGCCCAAATCACAATACTGGATGAACCAACGAGCAATCTCGATCCCCAAAAAACCAAAACCGTTTTTGATCTGCTAAACACTGATCCCGCCTTCAAACAAACAATCCTCATCACCCATGATCTGCAACTTGCATACAGGCTGGGCTATCCCATTCTCTATCTGCAGGCAGGCAGGGCACACTATTTTAAAGAAGGTTTTTTTGAGGCAGACAATCTTCAGAGATATTTTCAGGGCACTGTCATGATAGATAATGACCATATCGTGGAAGTACTGTGAAAGTACTTGTTTTTGCAGCCCTTGTAGCAGGACTCATTGCATCTGCTTTCGTAGGCAAAGTACCGCTGCATCTGGAAAATCTCATCCATCCCCACTCTATTGAAAGTACGATTTTTTATCAACTGCGCCTGCCGCGTGTTGTATTGGCATTTTTGGCTGGGGGTATTTTGGCACTCTCTGGACTTTTATTTCAGACACTGTTTCGCAATCCACTCACAACACCTTTCACGCTGGGTATCTCTAGCGGTGCGACACTGGGGGCGGCCATTGCGATATTGTCTGGGCTGCATCAAACATTGTGGGGATTTTCTCTGATCTCCTTGTTTGCTTTTTTGGGTGCCCTTTCTACTGTGGCACTGATTTATTATTTTTCCAAAATGTTCTCTTCCAGTACCAGTCACCGTCTGATCCTGGTAGGGATTGCCCTCTCCTTTTTCTTCTCCTCTTTACTGCTCATTCTCTACTATTTAAGCAATGTACAAGAGAGTTATCGTATCCTGCGTTTTACGATGGGAGCCTTGGATACTGTGGGATGGATAGAGATTTTACCGCTGTTTGTGGGAACTGTTTTGCTCCTCTATGCTGCATATGGCTACAAAGAAGAGCTCAAGCTTCTCTCTATCTCTTATGAATTTGCCTACCTGCGGGGTGTCAAGGTAGAGCAGATGATGCTGGTACTCTTTATCTTCATATCCCTGGCAGTCGGTGCACTGGTGAGTATCACCGGTCCTATCGGTTTTGTGGGGCTCATCATCCCGCACATCGTCAAGCTCTATTATCAGCAAAGTGCTGACAAACTTTACCTGATCTCTTTTATAGCAGGTGGTGTCTTTCTTGTACTTTGTGATACCCTTTCACGGCTGCTGCCTACCATATCGGAAGTTCCTGTCGGTGTCATCACTTCTCTTATCGGCGGCGTTATCTTTATCATCATTTTACTCAAAAGCGCTGCTAAAAAAAGCCTTTGATCAGACCTTTGACCTCTTGTAAATCAACATCTTTGAGCTGTTTTTTGACTTTGCGTTTGACATCGTCTGTAGTCCCTGTGCCAAAAAATGCATCAATCTCTTTTGTGGCTTTGTATTCCAGATATTTTCCTATATCCAATTTGACTTTTGGATGTTTTAAAGAACCATAAATCTTCCCACTCAATTCCTGATCCTGCATCTTGAGATCAAAATCAGATGTAATGGTATTTTTATGGGCATTCATTTTAGTATTAAACAGCGTAATGTAACTGTGTTGGTTTTTTGCTGAAAAGTCATATGAAACAATTCCCTGATCTACGCTCGAAGCAAAAAAGGTCTGGGTAAAGTGTTCTCTGGATAGATCCACCCCGGAAGCATTGTAAATTTTTCTGACTGCACTGCTGTTTTGAAAACGGGCATCTTCGCTTTTGATATTGATGATGGCAATTTTATCTTTTAAACTATAGTTTGCATTGCCATTTACATGCCCTGTCATGATAGGGGGATAGGTCATCGCTCTAAAGAGATTTTCAAGCAGCACGGATTGTAGTTTTGCTTCCAAAACATTTTTCTCATAATAATAATCAATCACGCCTCCCAGAGAATGTGTCACACCGTCAAAACGCAGCGCATTCTGGTATTCGATCTCGCCATCAGCAACAAAAGACCCGCTATAGCGTTTTTTCGTCAAAAATGCCCATTTGGAAAGATCCTGGATATCCAGATGATACAGGACATTGAGTTGATGATTATTGTTCAAGATCACACCTTTTTGCAGGATGATCTTTCCAGCAGTCGTATCGACCCAGCCATCAAAAGTATCTTTGCCGCTTCCAAAAAGCAGCGTCAATTTGGAAGAGAGCATAAAATCATCCGGGAAAAGCACCCCATAGGTTGATTTGACACGTTGCAGATAGATGCCGCTTTTGGCCAGATCCAGTGTAACCTTTCCTTTTTTCTCCAAATAGGAAAAAAGCGCCACATCTGCATCCAGTGAAAACTTGCCGGCTATCAGCGCTTCCTGTCCCAGGAGTATCTGTGCTTTTTCACTGCTGATATCTTTGAGATGCAGGAGGATATCTTCATCACGTTCAGCCTTGTGGTGGAGTGATAAATCAACCTTCCCTTCCAAAGCATCACCCTGAGCCTTGAATGTAAAATCATCAAAGGTTCCTTTTATCTTGCCAACCACATCTACGTTATCACTTAAACGCCTTCCTCTAAAATTTATCGTATCTCCAAAAAGATGATAGGCGATATCATACCTGCCGCCCAAAGATAAAAAACCTTCCAATTCCACTCTCAACGAATCATTAATTAAAGCAGTGATATCCAGATGGGAAGGATTAAGTGACATTTTCTTTATCTTGAGATCTATTTTTTCACCCATTTTGTTTGAAATGTGATTAGAGGCATAAGTCGAAAGCCGTTGATGACCACCCTCGGTATACAACATATAATATAAAAAAACAACAATAATCAATAGACTTAAAATAATAAATTTAAATAATTTAATAACTACTCCTTTAGTCACAAAAACTCATATGTTTATTTTATCATATTAAACAAATACTACACAATGGGCTATTATACTTTCATAAGGAGTTTATCATGATGAGATATTTATTTTTTGGCTTTTTATTCTCTTCTTTCTTTTTAGGATGTGGGGGCAGCAGCACACAAGAAGAGACAGCTGGTTCCTCAGAGATACAAAATAGTACACAAAACAGCACTCAGGTTCCTGCCACGACTCCACAAAGTACCGATGTTTCACTGGTAACATGCATTGATGAAGCCATACAAAGAGAACAAAAGAGTCTGAGCACATTAGAGACACTCAGCTGCGCTCATCTGAGAACAAAAGATTTTTCGCGTCTTGCTGCACTGACAGCACTCACTGATCTGACTATCTCCCAGACGCCATTAGATGCGTCAGATGTCTTAACACTCTCTCAAAACCTCGATAAAACACGTCTTCAAAAATTATATCTGATTGAAGACAATCTCACCAAAAGCAGTGTGGATAATCTCTCACCGGGTTTTGATTATCAGGATGGTCAGTACTATACAGCGATGAAAGATCTCAGTTTTCAAG
>JANTGR010000009.1 GCA_024762875.1 Sulfurospirillum sp. | reverse complement strand
AGCTGATTAAAGCCAACAGCCGTCGTGATGCGATTGCGATGGCACAGTCCAAGATCCCTGGAGGGACAATATTAAAGGCGATTGAAGTTTCCCCACCTTTGGAAGATCAGTTTGAAGATTTTAAAACAAAGTTTTTTGGAGCAATTTCTGAAAAAAAAGTCAAAGTCGAAAGTCTGATTGCAGCCTTTAGACAGCTGGCAGTTATGACCAATGCCGGTATTTCCATTCATGACAGTATCAAAGAGGTAGGTAATTCGACAACGGATAAACAGTTGAAAGCAATTTTTATGGAAATTGATGAAGATTTGAATGCCGGTAAAAGTCTGACAGAGGCATTTATGAAATATAAAAACCAGTTTGGAGATATTTCTATTGCGATGATTGAGCTGGGAGAGAGTACCGGTAATATGTCTGATGCTTTAACCAAGTTGTCGGAATTGCTGGAAGAGATGATGGAAAATGCAGCAAAATTAAAATCTGCAATGCGTTATCCCAAAACTGTCATGATTGCCATTGGTGTTGCATTTACCATTTTGATGATGTATGTGGTTCCACAGTTTAAGCAGATTTTTGAAAAGCTGGGTGCAGAATTGCCAGCACCGACAAAAATCCTACTTTTTTGTGAACATGCGATCAATACATATGGTGGGTATCTTCTTGCCGGGTTGATTGCTTTGGTCATACTCAATAAATATAAATACAAACATGATGAAAATTATAAACGGCTTGTAGATAAAAAGATTTTAAAAGTATATCTTATCGGTGATGTGATATTTTTTGCATCGATGAGCCGATTTATGCTGATTTTTACAGAATTGGTGAGGGCTGGTGTTCCTGTTGCTGAAGCTTTGGATACCTCAGTGATGACCATTGACAATGAAAATATTAAAGAGAGGCTCTCCTCAGTCAAACAATCTGTGGAACGGGGAGCCAATTTGACAGAATCTTTCCAGGAAACGGGTCTGTTTGAAGGAATGTTGATCCAAATGATCAAGGCTGGAGAGCAGGGTGGTGCACTGGATAAGATGCTTGAAAAAGTGACAGATTATTTTAGATCACGCTTTATGAACCTTATTGATAATATGTCAGCCTATATTGAGCCTATCATGATAGGTGTGATAGCAGGTATGGTCTTGATGCTCGCTCTGGGTATTTTTATGCCTATGTGGGATATGGCAAGTGCCGTGAAAAACTAAAAGTGTCTTTGCTACTCTTTTAGTGCCTCACTCAGCGCTTCTACTTTGGTTTGTACCATACCGGCCTCTTCTAAAAAAGGGGAGGGAATGTAGTCAATCTTCTTGATTTTGTCGTAGGATGCATAGGAGAGGTATAAGATCTCTTTTGCTCTGGTAACCGCAACATAAAAAAGTCTTCTCTCTTCATTGATACCGTCCTCTACACCATTTTTACTCATGAGTTTGCGATTGGGGAAACGCCCATCCATCAAATCGACAATATAGACTTCCTTAAATTCCAGCCCTTTAGAAGCATGGATACTTAATAAATTGATACCTTCACCTTCACTCAGTTCATTGCCGCCCAATGTGAGTGCATTGATAAAGCGGTATTTGTCTTTATAGGCTTTACTCAGATGTTCCAAAAGTTCCGCTTTTCGCTTGATATTTATCAAGGCTTCTTCTTTGATGCCTTCATGCACTGAGCCATCTTTTTGTGTTGCTCTTTTGGTAGCCAAAGTTGTGGCTATGCGTTCAAAGAGAGCAGAATTTCTGATATTTTTAATGATATGCCTTGGTGAATTTAAATGCTTGTTATCATGGATATAGGTATAAAAATCAAAAAGATAAGCCATCAGATCATTATTGATTTTTGAATGTTTGAGGATGGGATTTTTTAAAAACCGATCGGGATAACCGTGTTTTTTAAATTTGGCCATATTCTGCTCTTCATAAAAATCGTCAAATAATCCCAATTGGTGATTGATGACATTGGTTTTATAGGGATTTTTTTTATCTTTTGGTTTTAGGATTCCTTCGATAATAGAACCGTCTCCGACTTTATAAAGTGCATCAAAAAGGTCTTTTGCAAAAACACCACCAACACCTCGTGCATATTCAAATATATGGATGAAACTCATCATGTCTTTGGGGTTTATCATGATAGTAAACATATCCAGTATGGCTTTGACTTCTTTGGTCTCAAAAAAGCTGGTGCCGCCTTTTCGCTTACAGGCGATGCCCAGTTCTCTGAGATTGGCTTCTATACCGTCAGCTGAACTATTATTTCTAAAGATGATGGCGATATCTTCATTGGGTGTAGTGGAGTATTTGACTTTTTGGGCAATAGCTTCGTACTGGGAAAAAAGTTCATCAAAAACCATCAATTTTGGTGCTGGGAAATTTCCTTCTTTGGTCACTTCCAGCTCTTTGGGGTATAGACGTTCATTTTTGGATATAACACGGTTAGCCAGCGATAAAATAGCCTGGGAAGAACGGTAGTTTTTAGTCAGTGTATAGACGGTTGAGTTAGGATATTTTTCTTCAAAAGAGCCTATGATGGTGATATCAGCACCATTAAAGGCATAAATACTCTGATCATAATCTCCAACACAAAAAAGAGACTCACTGGAAAAGGCTTCGATCAGTGAACCTTGAAGTCTATTGGTATCCTGGTATTCATCAACAAGGATTTCTTGAAAATGCACAGGACTTTCTTTCAGGTATTCTCTGAAATTAATCAATAAATCATTAAAATCAACATAGCCAAAACGTTTTTTTAACTCAGCAAACTCTTCAAATATATGTTCATAGATATCACGATAGGCTTCATGGTCAGGATTTTGCTCAGCGACCCAGTCAGCAAAGTATCCATCACCTGCTTTGTTTTGAAAGAGAGAATATAAATCATACAAATGTGAAGCAGAATAGGGTGCGGCGGGTGCATCGATATGAGAGAAATTACGTTTTTCATGGATACTTTTTAATACAAGTTTTAACTCTTTGGGTTGCTTGAGAACAATCTTATGGCCTGCTTTTTTGAGAAGACGGTAAGAGACAGCATGAAAAGTACCGGATTCTATTTTATTGGTAATAGAAGTGTCAAAATATCGTGAAATACGTTCAATCATTTCAGCCGCTGCTTTATTGGTAAAAGTAAGAAGCAGCAACTCTTCGGGTTTAATACCCGAATGCAGCAGATGTGCTATACGTGCTACAATGGTAGAAGTTTTACCTGTGCCGGCACTGGCGATGATGAGATTTTGTCCATAAGCAGCCGTAGCAGCTTGTCGCTGCTGGGTGTTGAGTGTTGAGAGTGGCATATAAGGTTAGTTGATAAAGTTTAGGATAGTATCTTCGATCGCATCTTTTTCGATGACACTATCATGATAAACAGTTTTACTAAAGAGTTCTTCTATCGAGGCAGTGATAGGAATATTCAATGTTTTACTGACATATTCCAACGCTTCTTTATCTGCGTAGCGCAGTGTGTCATTTTTAAGCGCATTCATCATGGTCGGTGCAAATTTGGTCCACTCTGCTGTTGAACAGATGACATTACAGATAGGTTTTTCATGCAATTTACTTTCAGCCTTGATGCAGGTGGCAGTATGTGGATCCATGACATATCCCTCTTTGGCAAATTCGGCAATGGTCTCTTTTGCAAAATCATCATCACTGTCAACAGCTGCAAAGTCTTCCTGCAGCCTGGCAAGTTCCTCACTGTTTAGTTGATAATAGCCTTTTGTATTTAAATCATCCATCCATGCTTTTGTTTTTTGGGCACCAAACATATCATAAAGGATACGCTCAACATTCGATGATTTTAAGATATCCATAGCAGGAGAAAGTGTCAGGATCAATTTTTTATCTCTGATATCATAGATGCCGGTTTGAATGAGTTCAGCCAGGACATTGTTGGCATTGGATGTGATCAGGATCTTTTCAAGTGGAAGTCCCATTTTTTTGGCATAATACGCACCCAGGGCATTGCCAAAATTTCCACTGGGAACAGTGATGTAAATTTTTTCATTTTGGGAAATAGCATTTTGCTTCACTAATGCAAGATACGCATTGACATGGTAAATAATTTGAAAGATAATACGACCAAAATTCACAGAGTTTGCGGCTGAAAGCTTGATTGCATTTTTATCTAATTCATCTTTAAATGTATCGGATGCCAGCAATGTCTTGAGTGCATGTTGGGCATCATCAAAGTTTCCTTTTATACCGATTACTTTGATATTATTTCCATCTTCAGTTACCATCTGCAGTCTTTGTACATCACTGGTTCCTCCATCTGGATAGAGACAGGCAATTTGGATGTTTTTTTTATTTTTAAAACTCTCCAAAGCAGCAGGACCGGTATCACCGCTGGTTGCTGCGAGTATGAGATACTTTTGTCCCTGTTTTTGTGCCAGGTGGGAGAGGATAAATCCAAAAGGCTGCAGTGCCATATCTTTAAATGCACGCGTAGGCCCGTGATAGAGTTCATTGACAAAGAGTTTGTCTTTTATTTTGACAACTGGTGCAGGATTATCAGGATTGTCAAAGCCATCATACAGTGCCAATGCCTGATCAACTATATTCTCCTCGATATCGATCTCAAAATGCATCAAAGTCTTTTTTGCCAAATCCTTATAGCTTAAAGACGAATCAAAAAAAGATCTATCAAATACCGGTAAATCTTCCGGTACATACAGTCCTCCAAAACTGGCACTAGGTGAGAGAATTGCCTCGGAAAAAGTGACTTTTTCTTTAAATCCTGACTGATTGCCTCTTGTCTCTATAAAATGCATTGTTTCCCTTTATTTTTTGATAACTGTACCGATACCTTCACTTGTAAAAAGCTCCAGTAACAAAGAATGTTCAATTCTACCATCTATAATATGTGCTTTGGCTACACCGCCATCAATTGAGTCAAGACAGGCAGACACTTTGGGGATCATACCCCCGGCGATGGTTTCATCTGCAATGAGTTTTTCAATTTCATTTTCATTGAGTGTTGGAAGCAGCTGCATATTTTTATCCAAAACACCCAGTGTATCGGTCAAGAAGACAACTTTCTCTGCCTGGAGTGCCACTGCAATGTGACTGGCTGCCAAGTCTGCATTGATATTGTATCCTGGATGACGCAGATCACTGCCTGTTGCCACGGGTGCGATAACCGGGATAAATTTATCATCAATCAAACGCTGTAGTACCGATGCATCGATGGATGTAATGGCACCGGTAAAACCAAATTTTTCACTGTCTTTTGCCTGCGCTTTCATAAAAGAGGCATCTTTACCGCTGATGCCGATGGCTTTTACACCGTTGTGGTTTAAAAGTGCTGTAATTTCTTTGTTGACTGACCCACTCAGTACCATTTCAACAACTTCCATATTCTCAGCACTGGTGACACGCTGTCCGTCGATAAATTCTGTTTCGATATGCAGTTTGTCCAAAATAGTATTGATTTTTTTACCGCCGCCATGGACAATCACTACTTTAATACCCACCAAATACATCAGCGCGATATCACGGGCAAATTTTTCTTTTAAAAGAGGATCTACCTGTGCTGCACCGCCATATTTGATAACGATGGTTTTTCCATTAAACTGTTGTATAAATGGAAAGGCATCAATAAGGGTTTGAACAACTTCTATCTTTTCTTGCATAGCACCTAGCCTATATTTTTTGGAATTCTATCGAAATCTTCTATAAAACTATCTACATTTTTGATTACATCTTCTTTAAGAGAGATATTTAGTTTTAAAAGAGAGAGTGGAATGTGAAAGGAGTGCATTTTTACAGCATCTTTGGTAGTGGTCAATATGGAATCAGCCTGATAGGTTCGTAAAATTGCATCCAGCTCTCTTTGTGTATAAGCATAATGGTCAGGAAAATAGACACGTTCGATATGGGCAGGTATATAGGGGCCCAATCTCTGGGGTTTGGAGATGGCAGTGACAAAGACCATTCTGTCACTGGGGTCTATTATCTCAACTTCCCTTTTAAAATCATTCTCTTCCTCCAATACAATATTATCATGATAGAGGCTGTAGGGTTCTCTGTAAGGGCCGCTTGGCAGACAGAATCGACTGCTTGTCGGTAAACTGGGTTTTAGTAGAATATCCAGTTTTTTGATCTTGACTTTAGAAAAACCATCATCCAAAAAAATCACTTTGGCTCCAAGCTCTTTGGCCTTTAAGATAGCTTCTATTCTGTCTTCGCTGACGATCACACTAGCCTTTGGCAAAGATGTAGCCAGCAGCATGGCTTCATCACCGCTTTGGGCAACTTGTGTGAGAATCTTTCCTTTTTCACTGACTATGAGAAGTCCTTTTGTCTCTCTTTTATAGCCTCTGAGGATAATAAACAGATCATCATATTTTTGTGCCAGGGCAATAGTAACAGGTGTTTTCCCACTGCCGCCGACAATCAGATTGCCGATAGAGACAATAGGGATACCAAATGATTGTGCTTTGGCAGCTCGCCGTTTGACAATCACTATGAGACAATACACAGCAGATAGCGGCAAGAGTAAAAAAGCGAGTATTTTTTGCAATAATGAGGGGTTGAAAAGATAGTTTTCAACCCAAAAATAAAGTTTTTGCTGCATGGATGCGGAAATTATACGCGATTTTTTGCAGTCTCTTTGATCATCTCACAGACATAATGCACATCATCATTACTCATGGATGGATA
Source organism: Sulfurospirillum sp. (assembly GCA_024762875.1). Classification (GTDB taxonomy): domain Bacteria; phylum Campylobacterota; class Campylobacteria; order Campylobacterales; family QNZT01; genus JANTGR01. Next base: position 24,545 of record JANTGR010000009.1, on the reverse strand, counting down.
ATTGGGAATAGACAAAATTTGCTGGAAATTTGTCAAAGCTACAGGAAAGTCATTGACCCTGAGAGAATATTTCTGTTTATAATAACTTAAAAGATGTAATGGCACATAATGTAGTGCGGTAAATACACCCTTTTCTCTCAGTTCTCTGGCAAAGTCATCTCTATTTTTATCAATTTTAATGATATATTGGTTGTAGATATGATTTTCAGTGGCTGTCGGCAGTGAAACATGTGCAACATCTGATAACTCTTTATTATAGATAGCGGCGATCTCTTGTCTTCTTTTAATAAATTTGTCCACTTTTTGTAACTGGGCGATAGAAAATGCAGCTTCAAGTTCGGATGTATCATATTTGATACCGATATCCACAACATCATAAATATATCCAAGATTGCCGTATTTATCCCAGCCCTTGGCTTCAATAGCATGATGTCTGATCAGTTTTGCGCGTTGATAAATTCTTTCGTCATTGGTGGCAATCATGCCGGTATTGCCTATGGCATGCATCATTTGTGATGTAAAAGAAAATGTTGCTATATCACCACCGGTTGCTCCGATCTTTTTACCATGATAGGATGAACCAAGTGCATTGGAAGCATCTTCAATAACTTTGATTTTATTTTCAGCTGCAATTTTATAAATCTCATCAAGTTCTGCGGGCTGGCCTGCAATATGAGAAATAATGACGCCTTTGAGTTTTTTGTGTTTGTGTTTGACCAGCGCTTCTTTTAGTTTTGCAGCTGACATGTTATAGCTGTCTGCATCAATATCAACAAAGATTGGTTCAGCATCAAAGTGCCTGACTACTTCAGCAACAGTAGGAAAAGCATTGACTGAACAGAGGATTTTATCACCTCTTTTGAGCTCCATGGCAAACATACTTAAGTGCATAGCAGCAGACCAGCTGGAAGTGGAAACGGCATATTTACAACCGATATATTCAGCAAACAGATCTTCCAGCTCTTCAATTTTTGAAGCACCTTTCAGTGCCAGTACTTCATCGATTATAGACTTTTCACTGCTGTCAATAGATGGTATGTAAAATGGTATTTCTTTCATTCTTTTCCTTTTAAAATTTATAGTTTAATGTCACGCGGATATAAAAAATCATGTCCGATCGTACGGGAAGTGAGTTTCGCAATCAATGGCGGTTTGCGTTTAAATTGATTTTGGTAAATCTTTTTGATTGCCAACTCTACCATGGCTACTTCATAGCCTTTTTGGATAAGTTCTTTGCGCGTTAGCCGATTTTCCACATAATCTTTTAAGACAGCATCAATCTGGGCATAGGTATAACCTAGATCCTCCTCATCACTCTGTCCTTCCCAAAGGTCAGCAGAAGGAGGCTTGCTGATAATGGCATCTGGTACACCCAGATAGGCGGCAAATTCAAATATTTCACTTTTGTAAAGATCACCGATGGGATTGATCGCAGAAGCCAGATCTCCAAAAAGCGTTCCATACCCCAGCAGCAGTTCACTTTTATTGCTGGTTCCAAGAACCAGCGCATTTTCTCTGGCAGAGATATCAAAGAGAATGGCCATACGCATACGGGCTGAAAAATTTCCAATTCTTAAATTGCTAGATTGTTGATTATTTTCATAAGCTTTGAGTAAGTTTGTGATAGGTTCTGTTTCTACTCTCACATCAAATTTATCACAAAGCGCCTTGGCATCATCCAGACTGCTTTGTGATGAATGGTGCGAGGGCATCATGATACACAGAAGCTGCTCATCAAAGGCCTCTTTTGCAAGTACTGCAACTACCGCAGAATCAATACCTCCGCTGAGTCCCATGACAGCACCGGAAAGACCGGTTTTGAAAGTTTCCTCTTTTAAAAAATTGATAAGATATTGCTTGATGAGTGCATATTTTTTTGACATATAATCCTCTTTTTACAGCGGATATTATACTAAAGTTAACCTTAACGAACTCTTCTATAATTATCAAACAACTTTAAGTCATCTTTAAATTCATAGACAAATATTAAAAATATCTGTTCTAAAAAATCTATATTTGTTACAGAAATTAAATTATTTGAATAATCCAGCATCAATAGCTTGATATCCCCCTGTTAAAACTTCTGGATTTTCTACTCCATAAATTTTATAAATGGTTGAAGCAATACTCATGGGTTCAAATTGGTAAGAGCCTGCTTTGGGTTTGAGATAAAGGCGGTTGAGTCTGTTTGTATTGTACAGTTCTGTCTCACCCACAACACCGACTGCATTAAAATAGTTTTTGCCTCCCAAAACAAAAAAGTTTTGGTTATTGCCATGATCCCACCCCAAAGCTGAGTTGAGATTGACATTTCTGCCAAAGTCACCAAATATCATGATAGAGATATTTTGCTCTTTTTTTTCTGCTTTGATATGTGCCATAGCAGAAGAGAGAGCTGAAAATAGTGTTTCCATTCTTGTGACATAACTACGGGCGTCATTATGATCATCCCAGCCGCCAAGTCCGTCATTGCCCAGGGAAATGACCTTCGTATCAGGATTGGCAGAGAGAATATTGATGGCTGTTTTTAGTTTTTGGGCAAAGGCATTGTTCTCAGGGTAAGTGACACCTGCTGGCAATGTTTTTTCTTTGATTTGATTGATAAATGTTTCCAGACTGCCGCGTTTTTTAAAAGCTTCTTTTATCGCTCCCTCCTGATTGAGTGACTGGGCAAGTGCATCCATCTGGGTATTGATAGAGGCAGTAGAGTTTTTCTCATAATTTGGCACTTCTCTCTCTGTAGGGTTGTAATAAAACCAGCGATTGATGCGGGCTCTTTCATAAGGATTATCCAGATTTTGATTGACTCCGACTGGTGAGAGATATCCAGAAAGTGGTTTATCTCCTTTGGCATAAAAAGCACTTTCACCTTCCATCGTGATAAAGGGTAAAACAGTGTTTGCATCGACAACGCCATTTTTTTCCAAAATTTGCGCCAGAGTAGTATAGATACCAGGTCCCTCTCCTCTAAAAGCTCCCCGTTGATTTTGGGCGACACACTCACCATGGGATTTGTTATTGGTTTCATCTCTTTTTTGGGAGTAGCAGGTACGAAATACATTTAAATCACCACTGGCAACGAGTGATTCCATAAATGTCCCTCCCGCTTCCTGCCAAAACTGGCTGGCAGTCGGTGTAATACCCCGAAAATAGCTCTCATAATTACTTTGTGATGCTTGTTTGATTGCTTCAATGTTGCTGATATTTCCAGAAAGTTCACTGGGACCGCCGTAGAGAAATATCATGATAGTCTGTGCCCCGTTGGCATGATATGTGGAGGCATTAAAATGAACGCCAGAGATATCAACATCCAATGCCTGGGCAAAATCCGGTGCCAAAAGTGTGGCACCTGCACCAAGAGATAATTTGATAAAGTTTCTTCTTTGCATGATTATTGTACCTTCCTGTATTGGTATAGTTCACCCAGTCTGGAGATATAATCCAAAATCAAAATTGCGGCATTGGTGCGCTGATCAGTTTTGAGGAGATTAAGGCCTGAGAGATACTCTTTGACACCACCTTTTTGAATGAGCATGTGCTTTTCAAACATCGCCAGTTCTGCTGCTTTTGGTGCTCTGGCAATGGCGCTTTCAAAGAGGTATGTGATAAAAGAATCCAGTGTACTTTGCGTATCTTCTTGTACGATATCAAAGCGGTCATCACCGATAAAACTGGGTTTGAATCCATAAGAGTTGTAATCTTTGTAGTTGTTGAGCTTTTCGCTGTCGGTGTAGCGAAGCAGCATATTCTCCCGGATAAATTTATGATAATTGATAAATGAAAGTGTATCCAGGGGCACACGATTGAGTTTACCCAGTTTGTATTTCATAGAAGCCTGATGCATGACATCCAGTGCTTCTTCAAAATTTCTAAAACTGTACTGATAGTGCTTATATTCCATTTTCTTGGCCAAGGCATAAAAAAGCTCTTCTGCACTTTTGGCTCTTTCACTTTCCAATAGATAGGATTTCGAAAAAATGATCTGCAGCAGGATATCTTCCCATTTTTGCGGATGACTGGCCAAAATGGCATGGATGATATCTTTTTTGCCGGTACTGGAATTTGCAGGATAAAAGAAATCAACAAGCCTGCTGGTGACCCCTGTTTTAAACGCTTGTGATTTGACCAGTTCACGATAAAAATCATCACCGTTGACAATGGTAGTATTGAACAGAGAAAGCGGTGTGGTGTTTTCATTGAGTCCAATGACCAGTGTATCATTATCACGGTCAAGCTTCCAGTTTTGAAGGGCCTTACCGGCTATAGGTACTTTTGTATCATCAAAAGAGAGTGTAAATATCTCCATCATTTCACGACCATTATCCTCAGGAGAACGAAATCTACGCCAGTTGTCTGAGCTGATCATATGCAAATAGGTACTGTAGCTGAGCGTGGATTCGTCATCCAAGGCCCGAACAAGTGCATTATAGACTCTTTCAGTATTGGGTTTATGGGAACTTTCAAGCTCAAAAGCGGGAGAAAACATAATCGTTTGTGTGAGGATATAAGCTGCCCAGTTTTCTACAAAGTAGTGATCAAGATACTCCATCGCATAAAATCTTGCCAGGATATTGTCGACTTCATTATTGGCATAACCGGCATGAAAGAAAAAATCATTGTTTCTGATATAGCTTTCGATCGAAGCTTTATCATTTTTATCCTCTTTTAACTGAGCTTGCAAAGAGGAGATAAAAGTACCACTGTTTATTTTTTGTTTCAGCAGCGGCAGTGGGTAGCCATAAAAGAGGCTAGTGAGCAGTTTGTCTGCTACCAGCAGCTTTTTGGATTCACTGAGATTGTTAAATGTACTGTCATCGATTTGAGGGAGTTTATAGGATGAGATGGGTAAATCTTTGGCATAAAATCTCATCCCCTTGTAAGAGAGGGCGTATTTGCTACCGTCATCAGGAATAGCAGCGTCCGTACTGGCGGGGTCACTGCTGCCACACCCAATGAAAAGGAGGGCAGAAAATAAGAGTAGGGTAAATTTTTGCATTGTAAAGCTCCTTTGTGCTTTGCTAACTGTAATATCGGCACAAATAGTAAATAAAAATTTACTTTTATGCTTTAAATAGTGCTTTATACGCAATTTTGTTACTGTAAAGATTACGATATTACACAACTTATGTTAGAATAGTAGTCTAAAAAAATAAACAAAGCTTAAATAGAAGGTTATCATGACAATTCAAAAACAACCAATGGGTCCTTATCAAACTAATTGTTATATCGTTACAAAAGATGGAAAAGATTTTATTATAGATCCTGGAGTAGGGGCATTTGAATGGGTAGTTCAACATGTTAAAAATCCTATTGCCATCCTCAATACCCATGGACATTTTGATCATGTATGGAGCAATCAAAAAATAAAAGAATATTTTCATATTCCAATCTATGTCCCGAAAGAAGATGCTTTTATGTTGCAAAAAGATCCATTTTCACAGGGAACGCCGCCTAGCACACCTGATGTATTGATAGAAGGAGATGAGTTGTTGATGTTGGATGGTGTTAAAGTACAGTATCTGCATTTCCCAGGTCATACTCCCGGTAATTCGGTGATTGTTATAGATGATGCGATGTTTTCGGGTGATTTCATTTTTGAAAACTCTATCGGCAGGGTAGATTTTCCCTATTCATCTGCCCAGGATATGAAAAAGAGTATTCAAAAGTTTTTGACACTGAAGATGCAAAAGGAGATCTATCCAGGCCATGGCAACAATACCACAGTAAAAAAAGAGCAAAGCAGGGTAGGTAACTGGTTAAACTATATCTAGGGTACCTCTAGTTCTTATCTGCTTTTACTCGGCTCTTTTATCTTGCAGGGAGGCACTGGTATGTTTACTGACATGGTGCATACTCACAGCACCTGATACAAACATAAAAATAAAAAAAGCAATAATCAAACCTACTACCAAATAGATATTTTTACTCTCTTTATGAAATAACATCATAGCTCCTTTCTTCCTATCATGATAATAAATTTTTATGTAATGTGTGTGTAATTGGGTGATAAAGGGAGGATATGCTTTATCACCTTGACTTGTTTAGCGATTACAGCTATTTTTGATATCTTTTACAAAATCAGCAATATCATCATGCAGTGACTGCAAATCTTCTTCATGCTCCACTTCATCTGCCAAGATTTGTGATACGATATCATAAGTAATAATATCTTTGTCTTTCACCATATCAGCGATGGATGAATAGGTACTGATGGCACACTGCTCACCCTTGATTGAGTCTTCCAAGATCGCAACTACATCAAATTCTTTGGGTTCTTCATAACCACAGTTTGTATGGCTAAACCACTCTTGAGGATGTAAAAGCGGTGTACCTCCAAGCTGCAGTATACGGTCAGCAACCATGTTGGCATGACGCAGTTCATCTGTAGCATGCTGATTTAATTCTGCAATTGCAGCATCTTTCATGATGCCCGTAATCACTTTTGCTTCGATAAAATATTGATAATAGGCAAGCCACTCATCTGCATAGGCTCTGTTTAATAATCTAATAACTTCATTGATTTCAATTCCTTTGATAATCGAATTTCCCCGAACTGCCATGATATACTCCTTGTTTATTAATAGATAATATTTTTCTATAAATAATTATACGATAGTTAAACTTAAAAGAAAATAATTATTATTGAATAAAAATAGCGCTTTTTCTAAGAGTAAATAAGTATGATTTAAGAAGAGGCATGTTATATTAAGTCAATTAATAATTATTTTCCATTGAGAATAATAGAAGGGGATACAATGAAAAATGCGGAAATGCTCCTCAGAGAGCATCAAATCAAAGTCACACCACAGAGATTGAGCATAGTTGGAGAGTTGGACGGACATGTGCACATGAGTGTTGAAGAGCTCTATGAAGCCATTAAAAAGAAGTTTCCCTCTATCTCTTTGGCGACAGTCTATAAAAATATCAATGCCATGATGGAAAAGAATTTTATCCTGGAAGTCAAAATACCCAATAAAAAGTCAAAGTATGAATTGGCAAAAGCATCGCATTCGCATGTATTATGCCAAGAGTGTGGTAAAGTAGAGGACATATCTTTGGACTTGCATGATTTGACAGCAAAAGCAGCCAATATGACAGACTACAAGATCAAAGAGGATGCATTGATACTTTCGGGTGTCTGTCCTGCCTGTAGAGCAAGCTGAGCGTTAAAGCTCGGATATCCCGTCTATAAATTGCCGTATGACAGGATTGTTGGTTGTTCTGAAAAATTCTGGCTCTCGGGCTGCTATAGCTTTGCCTTCATACAGCATGATCATTTGATCAGCAATTTTAAAACTCTCTTTTATATCATGTGAGATAACGACAGAAGTAGTACCGAGCTCTTTTTGCAATTTGACAATCAAACGTGATATCAAGTCACTGGCGATTGGATCCAGCCCGGATGTGGGTTCATCATAGAGGATGATGTCAGGCTTGAGGATAACCGTTCTGGCAATGGCAACTCTTTTTTGCATCCCCCCGCTGAGCTCATCAGGAAAAAGATGTTTGACTTCATGGGGATTTAATCCTACCATCTCGAGGGCTTTATCAACTTCTGTTTCAATCTCTTTTTTTTCCATCTTGGTATGCTCTTTGAGTGGAAAAGCAATATTGTCATAGATATTCATGCTGTCAAACAGTGCGCCAAACTGAAATGAAAAGCCTATTTTTTTGCGGATTTCCAGTAACTCGTTGTCACTTTTTGTCCCTACATCTACGCCTTCAACATAAATATGCCCTTTGGTGGGCTTGAGCAGCCCAACCATGAGTTTGATAACGGTGGATTTTCCCGTTCCTGAAGGGCCCATCACAACAGCAACGCTCCCCTCTTTTATGGTGAAATTGATGCCGTTGAGTACTTTTTTTTCACCGAAATATTTATGGACATTATCAAATACAATGATGTTATTTTTGATGTTGCTCTCCTATTGTTGCCGTAAATCCTCTATCAAGTCCACTCCAATCCTGATAAAAATGGCTTTCATATATCCCTTTTTCTCTCATATAGCGCGTAAGCGGCTCTTTTTGGTCATATCCCATTTCACAACAGAGTACACAATTATCATGACAGCAGGCGATATCAATGATCTCTTTTAAGATTTCATCACCGCTTTCGCCTCCAAACAGGGCAATATCAGGTTCATAACTCAGATTGTTTTCCACTGCTGCATCATTTGCTATATAGGGTGGATTTGAGACAATGATATCAAATCTTTGATTAATTCCCTTCAGATAGGGTGTATGCACAAAGGTGATACGGTCTTGCACTTGAAATTTTTCGGCATTTATCCTGGCAATGTTGAGGGCATCTTCAGATATATCGGTTGCTGTGATATGTACCTCTTTTAAAAGCAGTGCAAGCATACAGGAGATGATACCCGATCCCACACCGATTTCTGCGATATGGGGTTTGTCAAAATTTTCTGCAATATTCACCACTTTGTCGATGAGAATTTCAGTTTCCGGGCGGGGTATGAGTGCCCCTTGCTGGATGAAAAAATAGCGGGAATAAAAGCTGACACTCTTTGTAATATATTCGATAGGTTCATCATTTCTGGCACGTTCAATGAGTTGAAAATAACCATCTTCATTTTTCAAGATAGTCTCTTCATGCATGATGAGATAGAGTTTGTCCTTTTGCAGGAAATACGCAAGAAGCAGTTGTGCCTCTTTTGCTGGAATGACACTTCCGGCTTCCTGCAAAGCTACTTTGATGGTCACGTTGCAGGACAACTTGATTGTAGATTTTTATCAGTGCCGTCCTCACTGTAGAGATTCATCCCCAGACGTTTCAGACGTTCAACCAAAGGCGGATGACTGAAATAGAAGAAAATAAACAGTGGATGTGATTTGGGAAAACTTTTATTTTCATTGGCAAGTTTTTGCAGGGCATTGGCAAGTTCTACTGCATTGACACACTCTTCACCAAAGGCATCTGCCCGGTATTCATTCTGCCGGCTGACCAGTCCAAATATCGGCATCCAGAAAAAAGAGATAATAGGTGAAAGTATCATAAAAAATGCGATAATGGTATAGGGTGTCTTGGCAACACCTGCACCAACAAAAAGGGATTGTGGCAAATTACCAAAGATGGCAAACATCAAGAATAGCAAAACACCGGTCATGGCGATGTTTTTGATGATGTCTTTGTGTTTGAAATGTCCCAGTTCATGCCCCAATACAGCTAAAAGTTCATTTTTGGAGAGCTTTTCAATCAGTGTGTCAAAAAGCACCACACGTTTGGATTTTCCCAGACCGCCAAAGTAGGCATTGAGTCTGTTGTCCCTTTTGCTGGCATCGATGGTATAGACCCCTTCAGTTTTTAATCCGACGCTTGAAAGCAGTTTTTCTATAGACTCTTTAAGTTCACTGTTTTCCAAAATGGTAAACTTGTTGAAAATTGGTGCGATGAGGGTAGGATAAATGACATTGATGACCAAAACAAAAGCAAAGATAACAGCAAAACCCCATACCCACCAATTCTCAAAGTTTAAAATAATTTTTGTGATTACCCAGGTGATTGCTCCTCCTACTATCAAAAAGATGGCTGCACCTTTGAGTGCATCCGTGATGAAAAGTTTGACATCGATATTTGAAAAGCCAAATTTTTTATCTAAAACAAAAGTTTTATAGATATCAAAAGGAAGAGAAATGATATAATTGATCGCTACAAAAGCGATGACATACACAACAGACTTAAGTGCCATGTCATCTATCATGATAAGATGATCCAGCCACTTCAGACCAAATCCTATCCAAAAGATAAACATCAGATAGTCAACCAGGGTGCTCAGCATCCCCATGCGTTCGCTGGCAACTTTATAGTCCGCTGCTTTAAGATAGTTTTTCAGTGTTAAAACTACCGGTGTATCATATTTGGCCTTTGATACATAACCTATTTCCATAACTGATATGTAGATTTTTATCAAAATATACATAAAATAAATAACCCCAATTGTAACTAACATTTATTCCCCTAATACTTTTTTTAATAATTCTCTGAATGTTTCTGGCGGTTTATAGCCGACTATTTTGTAATTTTTCAATTCCTGATGATCCCTGTCATAAAAGATGATCGCAGGAGGTCCCATGACGCCAAACTTTTTTTGCAGTTTTTTATCTTCATCACTGTTTTTTGTCACATCGATTCGATAGAGTGCAAACTGCTGCATGAGTGCCTGTACCGCAGGATCTTCGAAGGTAATCTCATCAAACTCTTTACAGGCAGCACACCAGTTGGCAGAGAAGTCGATCAAAACAGGTTTACTGTTGTTGGAAACGACTTGTTGCAGCTGCGAGAGTGTAGAGATTTTTTGAAATTCCAGACTGCTTTGTGCTCTCATATGCGTACCACTGTAAAGTTTATTCAGAGGATCAAGTACATTACTTCCGCCTGTAAATGTCCCGACCAATAGTATCAAGCCATATGCAAGCAAGACGACAGCAAAGACTTTTGTCAGTTTACTGATACCGGCTATCCCCTCTTTAAACGGTTCCATCGCGCCTGCATAGATCCCACTGCCGATAAAGAGGAGAGCCCACAACAGCATAGTGAGCGATGGCGGCAGGATACGTGATAAAAACCAGATGGCAATTGCCAGCATCACGACACCAAAGATATAGGAGACGCGTGTCATCCAGCCACCAGGCTTTGGCATGAATTTTCCGCCGCCTGCTCCGATAAGCAGCAAGGGTGCACCCATACCAAGACCGAGTAAAAAGAGGGCGATTCCACCCAGCACTATATCGCCTGTCTGTCCGATAAAAAGCAGTGCTCCCGCCAGAGGAGGCGCAACACAAGGCCCCACAATGAGTGCCGAAAGTGCACCCATAATGGCAACACCGATGATACCGTTTCCTTTGGAATCTTCTGATTTTTTATTGGCAAAGTTTTGCAGTGATTTTGGCAGCTCTATCTCATAATAGCCAAACATCGAAAAAGCCAGTGCCACAAAGATTGCGGCAAACGTGACAATCACCCAGGGGTTTTGCATGGCAGAGAGAATATTGGCACCAAATACAGCGGAGAGAATGCCGGCAATTGCATAGATTAGTGCAGAGGATATCACATAAACTGATGAAAGAAAAAGTCCTCTTTTCACACTCATATTGCCGCTTTGTTTGGCTTCGAGCGTAATGATCGATGAGAGTATCGGAATCATCGGGAAGATGCAGGGCGTGAGTGAGAGCACCAGACCAAATCCGAAAAAGAGTGCTAAAATAGCAAAAAATGAACTGTTTTTGAGCTTGTCTGCGATGGCACTCTCTTCAGAGACAGGTGCTGGTTTTTTTGCTTGAATGACCTGCTCTTGGGTTTGAATTTTCTCTTTTTTTGCTCCCCAAACACTGCTTTTTTTGGCTTTTGCCTTTTCTTTTAGCAAGGCACCGCTGCCATCAAAAGCATAGACTGGATGCATAGGCTGATAACAGAGGCCTTTTTCAGAACAACCTTGGTAAAAAATCTGTAATTTAAAGGGTTGCCTGTCTGTCTCTTTTTGGATCAGTGCGAGTGGTATATGTACCTGGATATCATTTCTATGGACGATAAAATCATGAAATTTGACAGGTTTGGGAAGATCAAGTAAATCAGTAATATCCATCTTTTTAGGGGCGGTGAGTTTGAACTTGAGCTTATCATGATAGAGATAGATCTCATCTGCCAGTTTAATCTCTACATCGATATTGCCGGCATTTTTGGTGACAGAGGGAATAAATGCTTTATCAACCGGCAGTATATCCTGACTAAATGCCATGAGCGTCAGCGGTAATAAAAACATAATAGCAAAGAGGGCTTTTTTCATCCACAGTCCTTTTAATTTCAAATTATTGCGTGTTCTAAACATTCACACTTATTCACTAAGGCTGCGCCGTAAAACGGCTGTAGAGTCGTTCACAAGTGTGAATGTTTAGAACACGCAATTATACTAAAGATAAATTATTATACTAAAGAATTGTAAATACACTGTGTAAGAGGCTTAATGTAAAAATGCTTTTTCGTGATCGATAAGCCATTGTTTCGATTTTACCCCATCAGCGGCACTGTAACTTCCCAATCCGCCGTCACTTTTCAAGACACGGTGACAGGGAACGATGATGGGAAAAGGATTGTGTGAAAGAGCCGTACCTACTGCGCGCGAAGCATCAGGGCTGCCAGCTAGAGTTGCCAGCTCTTTGTAAGAGAGTGTACTGCCGTAGGGGACATTCATCAAACTGGCATAAATCTCTTTATAAAAGGTAGAACACGCAAAATGCAAAGGCAGATTGAAACTTTTTCTACTCCCCGCAAAGTAAGCTTCGAGCTGCCATTTGGCTTCTTGTAAAGTCATGGAAGGATCTTCCGGGTGTTTTTGAAACTTCACAAAAGAAAGTCCATGGAGCGCGCCATCTTCTTCAATCAATTCTGTGAGTCCAATCGGTGTGTGTAGGTATGCTATCTTTTTCATTGTTCTGCTATAATAACATAAATTATCTGATGGAATTTTGAATGAACAATAAACCCGGCTATTCTATTTTTAAAAATGCTTTATATGCTTTTAACGGGCTGGTGCATGCCTTCAGGAGTGAAGTCTCGTTTAAGCTGGAGATTTTTTTTGGTTTTTTTATCATGATAGGAATATGGCTCTTTCCTTTTACACTGGTTTACAAGCTTATCCTTATTGTGACATTTTTTTTAATTTTGATTGTAGAACTTTTAAACTCAGCAGTAGAAAACAGTGTCGACCTGATCACAAAAGAGTTTCATCCTTTGGCAAAAGCGGCCAAAGATATCGGCGCGAGTGCAGTTTTGCTAGCCGTTATTTTGCATTTGACCTGCTGGGTAGTGATTTTGTTTGATGTCTACCAATAAGGAAAATATTTTTACAGGTGCGCTTGTGCCCAAGAGCGGAGAAAACTTCGATACACTGCTTAGCCATGAAAAGGTGCTGATTCAGCGTATCGTCAGTTCTAAGAGAATAGACCAGCAAGTCATGCTGCAGGAAGAAGACGAATGGTGTATCATGATAGCAGGATCAGCGACTATTTTGATCGATGGAAAGAAGCGTGTACTGCACAATGGTGATTATTGTTTTATTCCGGCACATACACCCCATCAGCTTCTGGAAGTGGAGGAGGGAACTCTCTGGCTGGCAGTACATATCCAAAAGGATGCACGCTAGCGTTTTTTATCAAAGAGTCCTTTTGTTATAATAGAGTGTTCTAAACATTCACACTTATGAACGCCTCTACAGCCGTTTTACGGCGCAGCCTTAGTGAATAAGTGTGAATGTTTAGAACACGCAACAGTATAAATTTTTATGAGGAAGTAGAAGTCATGGGAAGAGCGTTTGAATATAGAAAAGCGGCCAAAGAAAAAAGATGGGGCACGATGTCACGGGTATTTCCCCGCTTAGCCAAAGCAATCACAGTGGCAGCAAAAGATGGTGTACCAGATCCTGAGATGAATGCCAAACTACGGGCAGCCATCCAAAATGCCAAAGCGCAAAATATGCCAAAGGACAATATCGATGCTGCGATAAAAAGAGCCATAGGCAAAGATGCGGATGATATCAAAGAGATCACCTATGAGGGAAAAGGGCCACATGGTGTACTTATCATGGTTGAAACAGCGACAGACAATCATACCCGTACAGTTGCCAATATCAGAAACTATTTTTCCAAAAACGGTGGGCAGGCGTTGGATAACGGTGCATTGGAGTTTATGTTCTCACGCAAGGCAGTTTTTGAATTTACCAAACCAGAAGGGCTGGATATAGACGAATTGGAGTTAAATCTGATCGATGCCGGACTTGAAGAGATCGATGTAGAAGGGGATTCCGTTATCATTTATGGTGATTTTACAGCATTTGGAGAACTGGGAAAAGCACTGGAAGCAGAAGGCATTGAAGTGACCAAATCATCTTTAAAGCGTGTACCAAACAGTTCTGTTACTTTTAGTGAAGAAGAGTTGGATGAGATCGATAATCTGATCGATAAAATCGAAGAAGATGAAGATGTATTAGCCGTATATACCAATATTGAGTAATGGCATGACAACCAATCAAATACTGAAAAAACTACAGCTTATAACGGCTGCAGATAAAGAGACGATGTACCAAATTTTTCTTTTGGGCGGATATGAACTGCCAAGAGAACGCGTGCATGGTTATCTCGCGCAAAAGGATGACAAGGCATTTTTGGATTGTGGTTATGAAGCCTTGGGACATTTTCTGGATGGGCTGATAGTCTATAAGCGAGGTCCCAGTGACAAAGTCGCCAGCGAGAATGCTGTGATGGTGCTGGATAACAATCTCATCTTGAAAAAACTGCGTATTGCCTTTGAGCTGAAAGAAGTTGATTTATATGCAATCTTTCATGCTGTAGAGATAGAGCTTACCAAGTCTGAACTCAATGCTCTTTTTCGCAAGCCCGGGCATAAAAACTATCGACTCTGTCCGGATTCTATTCTAGAACTTTTCCTGGAAGGTCTGGCTCTTTGTGAAGGGTCTATAGAATAATCCTTCATTTTATTTCTCTTTTGTCGATTTTACCATCATAATTTAATAATTTTTTGACAAAAGGGAAGTGGTGCATTTTATAAATGAAGGTGAAAAGTATTATGTTTATTTTATCGCCGGTTTTTCAATTGCCGCTTTAGGGACTTCTTTTGTCATCCCTGACTTATGGATATTTACTTTTTCTTTTGTCACGGCACTCTTTTTGCTGGTTTTTTATCATCACCAGAGTTTGATATCTGCGCAAAAACTAAATGCACAATTAGTATTAAACGATCAGCTTAAAATAGGTGAAATTGAGTATCAGTTTTTTCATGACAGAGTTACTGGTTTAAAAAATACCCAGGCATTGAAAGAGGATATAAAGCAGGAATTTTCTGCTATTTTATTGATAGATATTGATAAGTTTAACTATTTCAATGAGCTTTATGGCCTGGAATCAGGGGATGAAGTGATCAAATCTTTTGCACATTTTGTTGCAAAATTTGCTGAAAAAAATGATTATGAAGCGTATCGTATTTATGCAGATGGTTTTATTTTAAGAAGTCAAAAAATGCTTTTGGGACATGAAGAAGTTTATCATGATATCCATGCATTTTTAGATGCACTTTCCTCTTACCGTGTCTTGTTGGATCTTGAGGATACAGTGGTAGATCTACAAATAGACGTTACTATTGCTGTTTCTATGGAAAAAGAAGATGCTATGGAAAAAGCCAATACCGCTTTAAAATATGCCAAAGCAGAGCGCAAACATTTTCTGGCTTATTATCAAGGGATCAATCCTAAAATAGAGCTGAGAGAGACGCTTTACTGGCAAAATGAAATCAAAAGTGCCTTACAGACAGAACGCATCATACCGGTTTATCAGCCTATTGTAGACAAGGAAGGGAACACGATCAAATACGAAGTGCTTACCAGATTGAAAAAAGTAGATGAACAGGGTCACATTTCTTTGATATCTCCCTCTGTATTTTTGGATATTGCGCTGAAAACAAAACTCTATACACTGATCACCCGGAGTATGATTGCCAAAAGTTTTCAGATGATGCAGGACAAGCAAATAGATTTTTCTATCAACCTGCTTTTTGATGACATCAAAAATCATGAAACAATGCAGTATCTCAAAGAACAGATTGTGCACTACGGTGTAGGGAAGAGACTGGTACTTGAAATCGTGGAGAGTGAAGATATCAAAGACTATGAACTTTTAAAAAAAGAGATAGACAGGTTCAGAGCTTTGGGTGTACGCATCGCAATAGATGATTTTGGCTCTGGTTTTTCAAATTATGCCTATATATTGAACATCGCACCTGATTATTTAAAAATAGACGGTTCATTGATCAAAGCGATAGACACCGATACCAATGCCTGTAAACTGGTCAGGTCTATCCATACTTTGGCTAAGCAATTAGGGCTGAAAACAATTGCAGAATATGTTCACTCTGAGGCTGTATTTGAAGTGACAAAAGCAATTGGTATCGATGAATTTCAGGGTTATTACTTTTCTGCACCATTGCCACATGAAGAGTTGTTCTCTACTGATAGGGCTTTAAAATTTGCCAAAATAGCTTCGATATAAGGTGTGATACAAGGCAGGGAAAAATCTTGTATCTACACCAAAAATTTGATGCAGGTACTTTCAGGATCTGACATCCCAGCTAAGCAGATGGGTATGAAAATCAATGGTTTTCACCGCTTAGCTCAGTCGCTATTTTTTTCGCCATTTTAAGGTCTGTTTTGCCACTTCCAAGCTTGGGCATAATCTCAAGGTAATAATACGCACTTGGTATCATGAGTGGATTGAGTGAAGAGTCTTTGATCAGTTTTTTCAGGCTGTTTTCATCAATATCTCCATTATACAGCAGTATCACTTTTTCACCTTTTTTACTATCGGGTGCATTGGCTGCAACGATATCAACATCTTCGGGAATGATTTTGCGAATGGCTTCTTCAACGGCACCCAAAGATATCATTTCGCCTGCGATTTTGGCAAACCGTGAGTAGCGATCTACGATCGTTAAAAACCCATCCTTGGTGAGTCTGCCTTTGTCTCCTGTGACATACCAACGGATACCATCTTTTTCGATAATGACTTCGTTTGTTTTTTGTGGATCGCCCAGATAACCTTTCATCACCTGCGTTCCGCCAACGATGATCATACCTTCTTCCCCCATCGGCAACTCTTCATAAGTATCAGGATCCACTATTTTGACACTTGATCCTGGCAGTGGCATACCTACGGTGCCTTTTTTATGGCCGATTTGCAAGGTCCAGTATTTGGTATTGAGGACATCGGGGATATTGGCACTGATGCCCGGGGTCGCTTCTGTAGCACCATAGGCTTCATAGATCTCCAGCCCAAACTTTTGTTTGAAGCTGTTTCTGACATCATCTGATACTTTCTCTGCCCCACCCACTACAAAACGGATGCTCTCAAACATATGCGGCAGGAGTTTTTTGTTTTTGGCATAAATCCTGAAAAAGGTCGATGTGCCAAAAAGCAGGGTTGCATGATACTGGGCAGCCAGTTTTCCAACACTTTCAGCATCAGTGGGATCTGGTTGACAGATAAAAGGTACACCTTCAGTAAGCGGTGCAAGCATTGTTACAGTAAGACCAAAGACGTGAAAAGTAGGCAGTGTTGCTAAAATCACATCATCATCTTGAAAGTTGAGAACATTACAAAACTGCTTAATGTTGCCCATAAAGTTTATATGTGTAAGTTCGATTCCTTTTGGTATACCCTCACTGCCACTGGAAAAGAGTATAGCCGCTGTTGCATCAATATTTGACTGTTTTAACCAGAGCTTTTCAAGCAAGAAGTAGGGTAGGATTTTGATGCTTGCCCAGTTGAAGAGAACATCACTTTTTTTGATTGTTGTTTTGATATCTTCTACATAAACAAGTTCAACAATATGTAAAACATCTTCGATATCGATACCCCTTCCTTTGAGTTTGGCTAAAAACTGACGGGATGTGTAGATGGTCTTGATATTTGCCATAGCAATTGCATGTTTTAAAGAATCGGCATTGGCTGTATAGTTGAGATTGATGATTGTTTTGCCAAGCATCAATGTTGCCATATTAATGATAGTGCCACCAACTGATGAAGGCATGACGATACCGATATTTTGTTCATTTTGACTTTTCTTTTCTATTTGTTTAGAAAAACTCTTCACCACAGCTGCCAATTTTTGGCTGCCAAGCTTGGTTCCGGTTGCATCAGCCACAGCGAGTTTTTCACCTCTTTTTTTTGCCATCTTAAGCCACGTATGCTGTATGGGTTTTAAGGTATCGATGTATTTACTCCAGGATTCTATCTGGAGTTGAAAAATGACTTGTTTCAACTCATCAGCTGTTGTATTAGAAGGGAGTGGCGTGCCAAAGGAGACGCCTACATCCCGTTCTCTTTGTTTGACATTCTCTTTTTGTTTTTTGTGTGCATATGAAAATCTGCTTCCCCACAATCCCCTGATATAAAAGGGAATAATAGGAATATCAGAATCTTTAAGTGCCAATTCAAATCCTTTTTGAAAGTGTCCCAGATGGCCGTTTCGTGTGATGGCACCTTCGGGAAAGATGGCAACTATTTTGCCTTCATCCAGCTTCTGTCTGATAGCCAGGAAAGCTTCTTTGCTGGCTTTGGCGGAGATAGGAATCAAGCCGAAAAATTTAAAGAGAGGTTGAAGATACCATTTTTCATAGATGCTGCGTTCGATAACAAAACTGACACGTCTGGGACTGGCAATGGACAGCACCATCCAGTCAATCCAGCTGACATGATTACCCAGTAAGAGGGCTGCACCATCTTTGGGAAAGTTTTTTACTCCGTGTATTTTAAGTTTGTATCTAAAAGAAGCGATGATTTTAAAGATAAAACGCAGTAAAAACTGTGGGAGGGTAATGAGTGTGTAAATCAGCCCCAAAATTGCCACAATGGATAAAAAATTAAAGAGTGATTTGGTTTCGATTTGATTGAGTGCAGCAAAAACTGTAAGTAACAAAAAAGCAAACATAAAGATATTTTGTACCAGATTGCTGGCAGCCATCACCCGTCCCAGTTCATGGGCATGTGCGCGAAACTGGATAAGAGAATTCAAAATAACCAAAATAAACCCGCCAAAGAGACCAAAGGTCAAAAACTCCACTCCCAGAAGTGTCAGTGATGAGGTTTTAACAATAGCCAGTATAGAGAGTGTGACACCCAGTATGCCGATAGGGATCGCGCCTGTTTCAATATAATCTTTTGAAAATTTGGCTGTCAGCAGTGCGCCGATAGCAATTCCCACTCCTGCCATAGCCATGATGCCCTGTGCGATGATAGTATTGTGCTCATGAGAGACCTCTTCCAGATGTACACCAAAAATAGCCAGCAAGACCTGGGAGATACCATAAAATACCCCCAGCCCGATGATACTTTCTATAATCACACGGTTGCTAAATGCAAGAGAAAGATTCTCTTTGAGGTAGCCCATGCGAAGATAATGGGCTTTGTCAAGGATAATGTTTCTATCACCTTCTTCGATAACAGGTACACTGCGTGTCAGATAGACCTGCAGGAGAGCCAGTAAAACCAGGATGATAGTGATGGGCCAGATATGTGAGAGATACGCACCTGGTGAGTTTTCTGTCCCGTCTATGAGTTGCTCAAAGAGGATGGAAAAGACCAGTGAACTCACTAAAATGGCAATGATCGTTGTGGCTTGTACCAGCCCGTTTCCTTCGGGTAGCCGATCTTTTCCAAAAAGTTCTTTGATGAGCCCGTATTTGGCCGGGAAAAAGATCGCTGACTGTGCTGCCAGTAAAAAGGTCAATACCAGCGCTGTTTTAAAAAGCCCGAAAAAATAAGCTATCATGATAAGCAGGGTGATACCCAGCGCCGCTTTGGAAGCGTAGCGCAAGACGATACTTTTGGAAAAGCGGTCACTAAGCAGACCGGCTGGGGTGAAGAGTAAAATACCCGGCAAAATAATGAGAGAATTCACAAAAGCAGTCAAGATAATCTGTGTACTGCCGTCATAAAATTTAAAGATTGTGTTTTGAAGCAGAATTTTATCTCCCAAATCAATGATGGCATTGAGGAAAACAACAAAGATATAGGGTAAGAGTCCGCTGATTTTTTTGAGATGGCTTATCATGATAATTCCTTGATATTTTGAGCGAGACGTTTTTTGTGCTCTTTGATAGTCGCTTGATTGAAGAGATAGGGTTTGAGTGTGAGTAAAATGTCAAAGAGCAGTTTTTGCAGTTCATTTTTGTCATTGTTTGGATGTTGCTGCAGTAAGGCAGCTCCCATCTCATATTCTAGTTTTGCCAGTTTTTTGGCTTCTTTTTGATAGCTTTCAAAAAGTGTGTTATCGATGCCAAAAGCTTTGGCTCTCTCTTTGATCATTTTGATTTCTTCTTTGTGTGTCAGTCCACTCATAGCGGTTAGGTAGTTAATGATCACATCACTGTCATTTTCAAAATCGATATGGTTGTCTATCATGATAGATTTTATCTCAGTAATAGAGTAGTGCAGATGATCTTGCATATATTTGATAAAGTGCAGTATCGCTATGGAACGCTTATCATAGAGATGGACATTGGGTTTTGGTTTTTTGGGTGCAGGCAGTAAGCCTTCTTTGATGTAATAGAGTATAGTCGATTTACTCACGCCACTTTGTTCAGAGAGGGTGGCCATTTTCAGTCCCATAAGAACTCCTTATAAAATGATAAGCGCAGTATAACAGAAAAAAATGATAAATGTCAAGTGTTACTTGACATTTTATTTTAAATCGCCCCAATGTGTGCCAATACTCACCGAACAGCGAAGCGGAATCCGCAATGCATAGATATTTTCCATAATATGTTGTGCTTTTTGGGCATACTCTTTCACAATTTCATCTTTGACTTCAAAGATAAGTTCATCATGGATTTGCAGCAGCATCTGTCCATCAAGTGCTGTGAGCTGCTCTTTGATTTGATTCATGGAGAGTTTAATGAGATCGGCTGCTGATCCTTGAAATACAGTGTTCACACTTTCACGCTCATAGCTGGCTTTTTGCATGGCATTGGCATTTTCATAGTCAAATACACGACGCCTTCCAAGCAGGGTATGCACACAGCCATCTTTTTTGGCGGCTTCCTGGATGGAGCTTAGATAATTTTTGACCGTAGGAAAAGAGGCAAAATAGTTTTCGATATAGACTTTAGCCTCTTTGCTGCCAACACCGATCGTTTCACCCAGTTTGCGCGAACCCATACCATAAAGCAGTCCAAAGTTGATACTTTTGGCAACATTACGTTTTGCCTGTGCCTCCTCGGAGCCAAAAATCTTTACAGCCGTTTCAAGGTGGATATCTTTATCCTGTCTAAAAGCATCTATCAGTGCACTGTCTTTGGAAAAGTGTGCCAGCAGTCTAAGCTCAATTTGTGAATAGTCGATTCCAATCAGCTTATACCCTTTCTTTGCAACAAATCCCTCTCTGATACGGCGTCCTACTTCTGTTCGAACAGGAATATTTTGCAGGTTTGGATTTTTGGAGCTGAGGCGGCCTGTCGTTGTACCAGTTTGTAAAAAAGAGGTGTGAATACGATGATCTTCTTTACTTTTTGCCAATTTTAACAGCGGGTCGATGTAGGTGGAGCGGAGTTTATAGATCTCTCTGTATTCGAGCAGTTTGGGGATGATTGGATGGGCATCTTTGAGTTCATTGAGTACTTTTTCATTGGTCGAATAGCCGGTTTTGGTTTTTTTGCCGGCTTTGAGTCCCAGTGTTTCAAAAAGTACCGAACCCAGCTGCTGGGTGGAGTTGATATTAAATTCTCTGGTGGCAAGCTGATAAATATCCTGGGTAAGCTGGGTGATTTTTTCACTCGCCTCTTTGAGAAGCTTTTCAAAGAAAGGAATATCCAGCATAATACCTGCATCTTCTATCATGATAAGGGTATTGATAAAAGGATACTCAACTTTTTGGGCGACTTCCTGAAGTGTGGCATCCAGTTTGTCTTTTAAAAAATGATAGATTTTAAGCGTCATCCAGGCATCTTCCGCTGCATATTTGCAGGCATCAACCAATTCTACAGAAGCAAAAGTTTCACCTTTTTTAACCGTATCGCCAAATTTGACCATGTCGTGGCCAAAATAGCGTTTGGCCATATTGTCCAGTCCTGCAGAGAGTGATGAGTCAAGCAGCCAGGACATGATCATCGTGTCCGCAGTGACTATGAGCTCTGTCATATTAAAGTTGTGTTTGAGAACAGCATAGTCATATTTGAGATTTTGACCTACAATGGGGTGCTTGAAAAGTTCTAACAACGCTGTTTTGGCATCCTGCATATTGACTTGTTCACCGACACCCAGATAATTATGCGCAATCGGTACATAATAGGCTTTTTTCTCATCAAAGGCAAAAGAAAATCCAACGATTTTAGCTTTCTGTACATCAACCGAGGTTGTTTCGGTATCAAAAGCGATGAGTGTGTCTGCAGGAATTTTATCAAGCAGATTAAAGAGCTTTTCTTTGGTATTTAAAAGCAGCGGCTGAAAAGATTTTTTAGGCATGGCTTCAACTGTTTTTGCATTGTTATCATACGTGGCACCTGCACGTTTTAAAACGGCTTTCATGTCATACTGCATGAGGTCATCTGCGATATTGAGGATGGGATTTTCTTTGGGGAAGTGGTACTCTTCCAAATCACAGCTGTCAATCAGGTCATCATATAAAGTGGCAAGTTGCTTACTTAAAAAAGCATTCTCTTTACTTTCAGTGAGAAGTTTTGCAGTACGGGGATTGGCAATTTTGTCAAGATTATGATAGATCTCTTCGAGGTTGCTAAACTGCCCAAGCAGTTTAATGGCACCTTTTGGACCAATCCCTTTGACACCGGGTATATTATCAGCTGCATCGCCGACTATCGCAAGATAGTCAACAATTTTTTCGGGAGGCACGCCATATTTTTCCAGGCATTTTTCTTCATTGATATCCAGTTTTTTCATAGGATCATGCATCACGACAATATCATCATCTATCAGCTGATAGAGGTCTTTGTCATGTGAAACGATGCGTACTTTCAGTCTGTTTTTTTTGGCATAGGTGACCATAGAACCGATGATATCATCAGCTTCATACCCTGGCATCATCAGTTGTTTAAAGCCCATCTTTTGTATCCATTCAATGGCAATAGGCAGTTGTTTGGTCAAATCCTCAGGCGGAGCGGGACGGTTGGCTTTGTAATTTGGATCGAGTTCTTTTCGCAGTGTTTTTTCTTTGGAATCCAGTGCAAAAACGATGTAGTCTGAATTATGTTCTTTGTTGAGTGTGGCGATAAAGTTGGTAAATCCGGTCAAAAGTCCGGTAGGAAAACCCTGCGAGCTTTTGAGATAGGGCAGTGCATAGTAATTTCGAAAGAAAAATCCGAAGGTATCAATAATGGTGATTGTTTTCAAAAAATAGCCTTTGCAAATTGGTATATAGGTGGTATTTTAGCTTTTTTTCTCTTATCCTTGCTATGCTACAATAACTGCATGTTCTAAACATTCACACTTGTGAACGACTCTACAGCCGTTTTACGGCGCAGCCTTAGTGAATAAGTGTGAATGTTTAGAACACGCAATTTAAAGAAACAAAACAAAGAAACAAAATTATGAAAGTCTTATATGAAAATTCCTTATTTTAGTATCATGATCTTGATCGCGATTGTACTCTTCTCTTTTTTGGGACATTTTTTCTATCATGTATCGCCTTTTATGCTGGATAAAACTGCGATTCTTTTAGCACCTTCATCTGAACATTTAATGGGAACGGACAGATTAGGACGGGATCTGTTGGCACGGATGATGGAGGGGGGACAGGTGTCACTGCTCATCGGTGTCGGATCAGCTGTGATTGCCTCTTTTTTAGGATTGATTATCGGGGTGTCAGCCGGTTTTTTCAAAGGCAGTACGGATAAGGCTATCATTGTTATGATAGATCTCTTTTTGACCTTTCCTACCTTTTTTCTGCTTTTGGCACTGATCTCTTATATGAATGCATCTATCATGATACTGATCATTGTGATCTCTATCACAGGCTGGATGGGAACGGCGCGTTTGATAAGAAGTGAGAGTTTTGCCATCTCTTCCAAACCCTATATCAAGATACTGAAACTCGCTGGTGTAAGCCGGCTTAAAATCATACTCAAATACTTTACACCGCTTTTGGCACCGATCTTTTTTATATCCTTTACTTTTGGTGTAGGGGGAGCGATACTGGCAGAAAGCGGATTGAGTTTTCTGGGTATTGGGATTATGCCCCCGCAGATTTCCTGGGGATCGGTACTGAGTGAAGGAAAAGATGTTGTAGATATCGCATGGTGGCTCAGTTTTTTTCCAGGGTTGATGATATTTTTGGTGATTTATGCGCTCTCCAATATCTCTGATTTTTTGCAATCTTTAACCAACCAAAAAGAAAAAGTACTCTGATGATGGATATCAAAATGCGCCTGGATCAGGAGGTGATAAAAAGAGATAACCAAGAACAGCTGCAGGCTGATTCTCCAGATCCTATCATGATAGCCAAACGCTATGAAGATGAGTATATCTCTTTGATTTGCGCGCTCTTTGCCTATGGCAATGCGGGGTTGATTGTCAGGTTTTTGGAATCGTTGGATTTTTCACTGCTTGAGGAGAGTGAGCAAAACATAAAAAAGGCGCTCTCTTCACACTATTATCGCTTTCAAAAAAGTGCGGATGTAGCAGCTTTGTTTATCATGATAAAACGTGCCCGTGAAACTTTTTCTCTGGAAGAAAAATTTGTGCAGGGATATGCCAAAGAAGCTGATGTGATGCAGGGACTTGGCACGCTCATTGATGCCCTTAAAATGCTCTATCCCTGCAAGAGCTATGGCTTTACATTTTTGACAGGAAAAGTACCTGCACCAAAAACAGCATCCACCTACAAACGCTGGCATATGTATCTGCGCTGGATGGTACGCAAAGACGAGATCGATATGGGGCTGTGGAAGAGGGTGGATAAAAAAGATCTTTTGATGCCTCTGGATACCCACACTTTTAAAGTATCCCGTGCATTA
>JANTGR010000008.1 GCA_024762875.1 Sulfurospirillum sp. | reverse complement strand
TGGTGCAAAATGGTCTTGAAGTGCCCGAGTGGGTCAACTATGATCCCAGATTTAAAGGCAAATATGCTGAAGAGATTTATGCCATCTTGCAAAAAGAGTTAGACCAGTATCATGGTAGAGATTCACTTTTTGAACCAGACGGAACAAACAACAATCAAAACCAGCAAGAGCCGGAAGAGAGTCAGAACTTTGAACTCTTTACTGAAGAGATAGATGATGAGAGTGAAGCTGCCTGGCGTTATGCTGAGGGAATCTCTACCGAAATGGCAAAAAGACAAAGTGCTCTCCCTACAGGGATTGAACGACTCAGTAAAAAAGTGATCAGCCATAGTGCTGACTGGCGTTTTTTGCTTTATGCCGCCATCAATCGACATATGCGAAACGATTATGCGTTTATGCCTCCCAATAAAAAATTTCTGCATATGGGTATCGCGCTGCCTTCATTACGGAGTGACACATTGAGCCTTTGTGTAGCTATCGATACCTCAGGCTCTATCAATGAAGAACTTTTAGGTGCCTTTTTAAGTGAATTTGAAACAATCATGCAAAGTTTTCCTGCTATTAAAATAGAGATGCTTATCGCTGATGCAAAAGTACATGGGCACTACACCTTTCAAAGTTCACAACCTATGAAATATACACTAAAAGGAGGTGGCGGGACAGACTTTCGTCCGGTGTTTGACTATATAGAGTCTTACATGCCTATGACTTCCATGCTCTTGTATTTTACAGATGGAGATGGTAGTTTTCCTAAAAAACCGCCCAACTATGAAGTGCTGTGGGCACTTTCACGAAAAGCTAAAATACCATTTGGGAAAGTGGTAAAACTATATGGTACCTCTAAACACCCTGATAGTTCATAATGGACTTAGAAGGGGTAAGATTTGCAAAAAGTTTTTTGAAATCCTAGCCAACGCTAAGATGAAAAAAACTTTTTGTGAAGATTGCTCCTTCTAAGCCCACCCTGTGGGTATCACAAGCTTTGCTTTAGACTGCGTTGGTTACTTTTGAATTAGCTACGGCTAGTCCTGCAAGTAACCGCCTTGCCTAAAACAAAGCTTGTGATGTTATGAACTATCAGGGTGTTTAGAGGTACCATAAAAAGAGGAGATAAAATGACAGATTTGATGCAAAAATGGATGGAAGAAAATGAGTATGATATCAACGATATCGACAGACAGGGCAACTTTGGCAACACAGCACTGATGAAAGCAGTACGAGAAGGCAAGTATGAAATCAGCAAAGCCCTTGTGGAAGCAGGAGCAAATATAGAGCTGAAAAATGTTGACGGGAACTCTGCCCTTTGGATGGCAGCATTTGGAGACAATCCAAAATGCATGCAGTTACTGCTTGATGCGAAGATAGAGCTCAATACACAAAATATAGGTGGTACGACAACACTGATGTATGCCACTTCAGCAGGAAAGCTGGAGATGGTAGAGTTATTGGTCAATGCAGGTGCAAACACTTATCTGGAAAATGATGATGGATTTACAGCCTATGAGTATGCAACCTCACCAAAGATTGCAAGATTGGTGAAGCCCGCGAGTTAACTCGCAGCTTCCTCCGGGGCTACTTCTACAAGTTCACCGACGCCTCTCATAGAGGCAGGGATATCTGCTCTATATTTTTTCTCTCTATAAGCAGGTGTCAAAAGCTTACCTCTTCTCTCACCAAGTTTATAAACTTCATTGCTTGTAAAGTGCTCATTGTTCTCTTTGGTAAAGGCAAAATCCCAAGTGATAGTCCCTATACTAGGACAGATTGCGGCACATTGTGGCACATCAAAAATATCCACACACTCTACACACTTTTCAGGTTTGACATAGTATCTGCTCTCACCTGTTGGATTTTCCATATCATCGACGATCGCATGGACTGGACATACTGTTCTACAAGCATCACAATTGATGCACTCTTCTGATATTATTACTGACATTTTCCCCTCCTATGGGTTATATAACTTTAGTGTTTCCCCGACACTAAGATTTTTTTCTCTCTGAACCTCCGTAATATTTTCACGAAATGGTCGTGGAGAGACCTCCGGTGACAATAGTCCCTTTTTCTTATGCACGCGGATAACATAGCTTTCATTGTCTACAAAATGTTCATTGTGCGCAGCGTCATAAGGCATATCCCAAACGATACACCCTTCTGTCGGACAGACATCTGCACACTTTGGAACAGCAGAATCAACACACTCTATACATTTTTCTGGTTTGACATAAGTGTACTCACCAAAAGCAAGTGGTGAATCTTCTGCACTGACTATCGCTGTAGCCGGGCACTCATCTATACAGGCATCACAATTGATACAGGTATCTGTTATCATGACAGCCATATTATCCCTCCTCTTTGGCTTGCTGGGATTTATAGTAGATTCTCAGTAACCATGGTGGAGGATTGCCTTTGAGCAACTCCTGTAGTTTTGCTATCGCTTCAGCGATACTTTCATCACCTGTAGATCGGATAGGATGGATCTTTGCAGCCTGTACCATTTTAGATGCACTAGGCCCTATTTGTGTACAGTAAAGCATATCTGCTTCTTTTATCGTCCCAATCTTATAATTGAGCTTTTCCATCTCATCTTCATACTCCTTAGAGCTGTCAATTTCTTTGATAAAAGCAGAATCCTCTTTATCTACGTCAAACAGTTGAAATGTTTTCGACCAACCAAAATGCTGATCTATATGAATCTTGTCTGTTGAAGCAAAAGCAACTCTCATCATTTTACTTTAAAAAGAATCTGCTACATTAGCGTGTGCCTGACGCACATCCATAGCGATTTCTTCCATAAAAGGCTGTACTTTCACTTCTGGTAGCATCAAACCTTTTTTCTTATGTTCACGGATCTTATAGGTACCGCTTTCATTGCCTTCTGCATAGTAGCTATTGAAATCAGCCGTATAAGGCATATCCCATACGATAGATCCTTCTGTAGGACAGGCTTCAGCACATCTAGGTGCATCAGCATGACCCACACACTCTACACAAGCTTCTACTTTGACATAGTAACGCTCCCCTTCATACGGGTTTTTTGCATTTCCATCATCTAAAATTGCCGCTACAGGACATTCTGGTGCACATGCATCACAATTGATACACTCTTCTGTAATCATAACTGCCATATTTTCTCCTTATACTTTTAAGATATAAGAGAGTATGCAAAAAATGTTCTACAGCTAAATGATGATGCCATATTTTTTGATTTTATAGCCAATTTGTCTTGCTGACATTCCCAGTTTTTTTGCGGCTTTGGCTTGAATACCATGACACTCTTCTAAAGCCGTCACGATAGCTTCTTTTTCGATGCGATGCATCCCCTCCTGTGTCATAGGGACAGTCTCTTCTTCGACAACAGGCGTACTTTTTTGTTCTTTTGGTGCTATATCCTGCATATACATTTTTTGATAGTTATACGGTAAAACATGATTTAACATATCTATCTCCACATCACCAGCCGGACAAATCAGCACCAATCTCTCCATGGTATTTTGAAGTTCCCTGATGTTTCCAGGCCAGGGATAATTGAGTAGTATCTCCAAAGCCTCTTTGGGAATGTGCATCTGCTTTTTATACTCCATTTTATATCTATCAAAATAGTAAAAGATCAACAATTTCACATCTTCATAACGATCTCTGAGCGGTGGTAAATTGACGGGAATAACATTGAGTCTGTAGTATAAATCCTCTCTAAATTCTCCCTCTTTGACCATCTGTTCAAGATTTCTATTGGTCGCAGCTACGATTCTGACATCTACTTTGACAGTTTGACTCCCGCCTACCCGTTCAAACTCCTGCTCTTGGAGTATACGCAGAAGCTTCACCTGCAATGACTCCGATATATCACCAATCTCATCTAAAAAGATCGTACCCTTATGCGCCAGTTCAAAGCGCCCTTTTCGCATCTCTTTTGCATCTGTAAAGGCACCCTTTTCATGTCCGAAAAGTTCACTTTCCAACAGTGTATCACTGATAGCTGCACAATTTAGCTTGATAAATGGAGCATTTTTTCGCTCACTCAGGTTATGTATTGCATTGGCTATTAACTCTTTACCGGTTCCTGTCTCACCTCGAATCAATACAGTTGCCTGGGTCGGTGATATGGTTTGAAGTATCTGAAATATCTGTTGCATCTTTTTGCTTTTGCCAATGATATTTTCAAACTTATTATTTGCTGTAAATTCTTCTTTATAGTAGCTATTGAGTGCTTCTATGGCATTTTTTTCATTTTGAAGCGTATGTTTAGTGACAAATATCTTGGTAAAAATAGCCCCTATAATACTAAACATCCGTACTATTTCATCCACACTATATGGTGTTTTATGGGTCATATTTGCACTAATGACACCCAACACACGCTCGCCCTGCAGCAAAGGAACAGCGATATAAGAGATCATATTTGAGGATATGCTGCCTACTTTATTGAGATAATTGATTGCGTTGTGTACATTTTCGATGACCACCGGTTCACCACTCTGTGCCGCAAGTCCCGTAGCACCCTCGCCAAATTTATAAACCGCCATCTGCTTTTGCTGTTCTCTCAGCCCCATAGAAACATAAAGCTTCAGCTCACTTTGTTCTTCATCGGCTGTGAAAAGTGCACATCTGTCAAGGTAGGAATACTGCTTCAAAAGGCGCATACTACGCTCTAGTGCAACACTTTCATCCGCCTCTTGATTGAGCTCTGTAACAATTTCATACAATAGATCCAATTCCTGTTCTAGTAGTGCAATTCTATCTGACATGATTCACCTTTGTAAGAAATTATACCTTATATTTGCATTATTATTCAACTAAAATATGACTATTTTTTATGCACTTATTAAGAACATTTTTTGCATATCTGCTCTGAAAAGGATCATCATGGATATCACAGTACATGGACAAAATGTTGCACTATTAGGCAAAGAGAGACAAGTTGGCGCAGAAGCACCTGCTGCCAAAGTATATAATACAGAGGGTGAACAGAGTGTTATCGGTATGATTGCACCTGATAACCAACTGCTCATTGCGATACCATCGCTTAAAACAGAAGTCTGTTCTCTGGGTGCTAAAAAGTTTAACGATCTTATTGCTGATTTTAAAAAACTAAATACTATCATGATAACCACGGATGACAGTGAATTTGTCACCGACTTTATCGCCAGAGAAAAGATTGAAAATGCTTCTATCATGATAGACAAAGATAGAAACTTCGCTAAAAAATTTGGACTGCTTATCAGTGATGGAAAGCTCAAAGACAGATTGGCAAGAGCTGTTTTTCTGGTTGATCGCGAAGGTATCATAAACTATCGTGAAATTGTCCCTGAAATTGTTGATGAAGTCAATTATGATGCTTGTATCAAAGCAGTAGAAGAACTGGTCAATACAAAACAGACCGGACACACACATGAAAATTGGATGAGTGTCTAATTGTCACTTAAGGAAGCGTTTGAGGCAACTAAGTTAACACGAGAATTAGCAAACTCTTCCAAAACGCTGATAGAATGGAGGGAGCAGCCTTGCTTATTTAAAAGATATCCGCATTTTCTTTTTTCATATCTTTTAGATGCAAAAGATCCTTTTGATCAATTTTTGCTGTCTCTTCGTTGTATCACCCATACCAGTATGATGGGGTCTAAACCTTATCACAAACTCAATGTCCCCTCCGCCGGCAATCTGCATCCTGTCGAAATATACCTGCAGCTTAGAAAAATTCCTGGAAAACTCAGCGGCATCTACCATCTTGATGTCGAAAAAAACCAACTTGTTCTCATCGGGGAGATAGAAAAAGATGGCGTTGAACACTTCTTTGACTACACCCTGCGGCAAGAAGGCATATTTATTTTCTTTTCCAGTGTCTATTTTCGTTCCTCATGGAAATACAATATGCGTGCGTGGAGATATCTTCTTTTGGATATGGGACATCAGATCGGTGCGCTAAAACATCTATCTGCCTATCATGATAAAAATCTCACATTTTTACAAAGCAGCAAACATAAAGCAGTAGAAAAATACCTGGGTTTAATGCAGGGTGAACAGTTGTTGGCTGCTGCGGCATTAGTCTCACCACTGAAAAGAGAGGTGACACCACCCCGACAAAATTGTATGCAGGTACAAGCAACGGATTATTTCTTTCCTAACGCCAAACTTGAAGAGATATTAAAAGATTTTACACCCTATCATGACAAAAATATTTCAGATACTTCGCTGCCTTATCATGATAGAAAAACATTAAGCCTTCTGATACAAAAACGACGATCTGCTAGAAAATTCACTGCAAATCCTATCGACACATCCACACTGGAACTTTTTTTGCATAGACTCTCAAGAGTAGAGAATTCACTTGATTGGCATTTTGCCTTACTTAAAAGCAAAAACCAACCTTTGGGCATATACCATCAAGAGACTCTACTAAAAGAAGGTAGCTTCGTTCATGAAGTCAGTGACTTGTTACTTAGCCAAGCCATAGCAAATACAAGTGCAGGAGTTCTTTTTCTTTCTGATTCTTTCATCTCCAGCCAGACATTTTATGATGCTGGTATTTTGGCGCATGAACTCTACCTTTTTTGTACAGAACACAACATCGGCTGTAGTGGTGTTGGTGCCTATTTTGACGATGACACCAAAACATTTCTACAAACAGAAAATGATATAATATACTGCTTTTGTATCGGGGAAAATGAGGGAGCATAACATGCATATAGGCATACCAAAAGAGATAAAAACAAAAGAGTTTAGAGTCAGTATGACTCCGGCAAACGTCAAAGAACTTGTAGCCCTCGGGCATACGATATATGTGGAAAACAACGCTGGTATTGGAAGCGGCTTCGAAGATGAAGCTTATCTGGATGCTGGTGCAATACTCTGTGATGTAGAGACCCTTTTTAAAAAGGCTGAACTCATCGTCAAAGTAAAAGAACCTATTCAAGAAGAGTATCATAGATTTCGTGAAAATCAACTGCTTTTTACATACTTGCATATTGCAGCAGACAGAGAATTAACAGAGTTTTTACTCACTAAAAATATCACTGCTTTTGCCTACGAAACACTACTGCATAACGGCAAACTGCCACTGCTTGAGCCAATGAGTGAAATCGCAGGTAAGATGGCGATGATCAATGCCTCTTTCTATCTAGGGAAGTATTTTGGAGGCATAGGGAAACTCTCAGCCGGTGCAGTCGGAACACCCAAAATAAGTGTGATGGTTCTTGGCGGTGGTGTTGCAGGCAAAGCAGCAGCAGATGTTGCAAGTGCTTTGGGAACCTATGTCACTGTTTTGGATATCGACATGGAACGTTTAAAATACCTGGATGACGTAATGCCTGCAAATGTCCAGACGCTCTATAGTACCAAAGAGAGTATAGAGACACTTTTACAAGAAGTAGATATCGTCATCGGTACAGTACTCTTAGCAGGAGAGAAGGCACCAAAGCTTATCACCAAAGAGATGCTAAAACTGATGAAAAAAGGATCTGTTATGGTAGATGTTTCTATCGATCAAGGCGGTTGTTTTGAAACATCACATGCCACGACACATGAAGACCCTATCTATACTATAGATGGTATTATACACTACTGTGTAGCCAATATGCCTGGAAATTACCCGCAAAGCTCTACTATAGCACTTAGTAATGCTACACTGCGTTATACCAAAATCCTCGCTAACAAGGGTCTGTCAGTCCTGGAAGAGAAAGATCCGCATTTCATCAGTGCACTGAACACCTATAAGGGAAAACTGACCAATAAAGCAGTTTCTTTGGCACATCATATGGACTTTACACCATATGGATGAGATCATGAAAGAAGAGGCACAAAATATTCTTGCCATATTTCACAAACTAGGCTTGGATGCGAAACTTTATCTTGTTAAAGACCCTTTTAAAATAGATCTTCTTTTTGATGATGTTGTAGATGCTATTAACAACGCTACTGTGCTGAAAACCAAACTGCCGCATATTGAGTTTGTCTTACCTTCAAGAGAGATTGCCAAAGGTGATGCAGGCTGGATTGGGCACTTTGAGGATCGTGATAACAAACGGTTTTTCCTTAGCGATGTTTATGACTTTTTGACACTGTTTATCAAGTAAACATTTATGGCAATCTATACCCATAAGCATAAAGTATATTTTGCGCTTCTTTGGAAAAGATAAAATCATAAAACACCCGTACATCCTTATTTGATTTGCCGCCTTTGAGTATCACAATACCCTGCGCAATGGGAGTGTAGCGTGAAGTATTGACATCTACCCAATTGACACCTTTTTTATATTGAGCCATTTTCGGGGAATAAAGAGATGATTTGGCTACAAACCCTATATCTGCAGCACTTAAGGTATAAACAACTGTTTGAGATACAGACTCCGCATAGATAAATTTGCTTGAAACCTTTTCATACAGTTTTGAATTTTTCATCACTTCAACTGCCGCTTTGCCATAAGGCGCTGTTTTGGGATTTGCCAGAGCAATTTTCTTTATCATCCTATTTTCAAGTACATGTGCTCCTTGTGACCAGTCAATTTTTAAACGTGTAAGATAGGCTAAACTACCCTGTGCATAAACGCGGGGCTTTGTTATCGCCATAGCCGATTTATACAGATATGCAGGGTATTTCATATCCGCAGATAAAAAGATATCAAAAGGTGCCCCATGATAAATCTGCGCAGTCAATTTTCCACTACTGCCAAGTGTCACTTTGACTTTAACATTCGGATGTTGTTTATGAAATTCTTTTATCAATTCTTCCATAGCATAAGAAACATTTGCAGCAACAGCAATCTTTATCACACTTCCTATGCCATATGTGGTCATCAACAATAGCAGCACGATACTTTTCATCTTTTCTCCTTAAAATAAATAATTGATCTCCAATCTAAACTCATCATAAGATGGATCTGCTTTAAGCATGCCATCTTTTGCAAACGTTTCTTTATCACCCTCAACATGTGCCAAACGCATTTTTAAAAAAAGATTTTCAAATGTATCAAACTCTTTTAAAATATCCAGTGTTGCTACATTATTGTCTGCTATCACACCAGCCTTGTCATCATCAAAATCCTGTATAGCAAATCGCATAAATATCTTCAAATTGGATATCAATCCTGCTTTAGCAAAATCATAATCGATTCTTAACATTGTAGTTTTTGTATTGGCATACCAATTATACTGTGCCATAGCACGCGTAAATCCTGCAGTAGGGAATCCTCTCCAGGGAGCGATGATATCTCCCCTGTCCAATACTTCAGTAAACCCCAGACGCACCTTCCAAATATCATCTCTTATATCTACCTTCATTCCCCAAAGTGTACTGTCCAAACTCTCTGGATAGCGATAGCCTACAGTATTGTTCTTCAGGTTTGCTCCGGCAATTGATCCTGCACCATCATCAAACTGCCTCATATATCGGCAAGCTGGTGCTATTTTGATTTTATCAAATCCAAATCCATAAGCAAGATCAATAGTTGCAGATGAAATAAGATTTGGCACTGCTGTATAATTTAATCTTACAAAAAGGTTTTCAATCTCCCTGCTTTGTGATTCAATCACAATCAGCCTATCTTCTATGCCGGCTTTTTGCAAGCGCGAAAGTCTCAAACCTTGATGCATTGCCGGATCATCAT
Source organism: Sulfurospirillum sp. (assembly GCA_024762875.1). Lineage (GTDB taxonomy): Bacteria > Campylobacterota > Campylobacteria > Campylobacterales > QNZT01 > JANTGR01. Next base: position 23,717 of record JANTGR010000008.1, on the reverse strand, counting down.
TTTCAAGATATTCAGCATAAGCGTCATTTGGTCTGTCCCCATATGCTAGAAGATGATGCCATGTTGAATGGTCTCTGAGTTTTTGTTTAGTGAGATATGCTCCAGAATAGTCTGTCTTTGCAGATAGTTTTCCAGCGATAGAGATACCTTGAAAACAATTTGGAATCATTTTGGTGTCATTGCTTCGTGTTAAAAAACTCTCAAATAAAAATCGTCCCATTTTAAGAGAAAAATCTTTGTTCTTATACTGTAGATATGCTTGTGCTAAAGATGTAATGCCGTAGCGACTATTTGACAACACATCATAACGACTTAACACACCTTTGCCTGCTTTATAAGATGCGGCATATTCATCATCCATATGCCAGATATTTTGTGTAGTATAAAGAGCTGCTGTAAAACCTACTCTGTCAAAAAAAGCACTTTTAAAAATCAAACTGCCTCCCTCGCCGATCACATAATGTTTTTGACCTTTATCACTGAAAAAAGAATTCAAACGCAGTCTCCCATAAAAGCAGCCATTTTGAAAAACTTCTTTTATTGTATCCACATTATTTGGCATTTGGAGATAACGCTGCATATTTGACGATAACTGATTGGCAGCAACTGTCTTTGCCTCTACCATTACCATAAACAAACCAAACAAAATACGCATACAATCTCTTTATAAGTATTGCATTGTTTAATGCAAAGATCATTCTAGATTGAGAATAAAACTTGCATAAGATTTTTAAATTTAGATGATAGGAGCGTTCATGGTAGACAAGATCGTTAACTTAGTAAAAGATGTGTACTTTACCGGTGTGTTTGATCCGCATATTCGTACATTTGACATCATCATGAAAACAGCCAATGGCAGTTCATATAACAGTTATGTTATTCGCGGCAGTGAAGGTGTTGCAGTGATGGACACAGTCAAAAAAGAGTTCTCTGAAGAGTTTTTCACAAAGATAGAAGCAGTATGTGACTACAGTGAAATCAAATTTATTGTACTGCATCACCTTGAGCCTGACCATTCAGGGGCACTGTTGGAACTTATGGACAAAGCACCTCAGGCAAAACTTATCATCTCAGGACGCGCTGTTATGATGCTAAAAGCCCTTCTTAAGCAAGATGTAGAGTTTGAAATCGCCAATACCGGCAAAATAATATCTCTGGGTGATAAAACGATAGAATTTTTGAGTACCCCGTTTTTACACTGGCCAGATACCATGAGTTCCTATCTGCATGAAGACAAGATACTCTTTAGTGGTGATGTTTTTGGTTCACACTACTATGATGAGCGTATATTCAATGATAAAGTAGGTGACTTTAATTATGCCTTTAGTTACTATTATGAGCATATTATGCGCCCTTTTAAACAATTTGTCATGCAAGCACTCAAACTCTACAAAAAATTTGAGATCGATATGATTGCACCGCTTCACGGTCCGGTTCTGCGAGAAAATCCTCAACAATACATCGATAAGTATGATCAGTGGAGCAACAATACCCAAAATAAAAAAGCTATTTTGGGTGATAAAATCATCTCTATATTTTATATGTCAAGTTATGGCAATACAGAGAAGATGGCTAAAAAGATTTACGAAGGTGTAGACTCCATAGAAGGCATACGCCCTAGTATGTATGATCTGGGCTCACTGGATGAGCGAAATATGATAGATCTTCTTGAAGAGAGTGATGGCATCATCATAGGTACACCTACGATAAACGGTGATGCTGTAAAACCTGCCTGGGATCTCTTGGCCTGTATGGCCTACATAGAAAATAAAAACAAAACCGGCGGTGTATTTGGTTCTTATGGGTGGACAGGGGAAGGAACAGAGATGATACAAGGCAGGATGCGCTCTTTGAAATTCAGACTGCCTCTGGATCCTCTCAGAATTAAACTGATACCCAATGAAACAGAGTTGCTTGATAGTTATAATTTTGGTATCGAGTTTGCAGAGATATTAATGGGAAAAATGGTGGAAATGGAACTATGAACAATGTAGAATTAAAGAAGATGGAAAGTACAGTAACAGCGTTTTTGCGTTCATATGCATCAAATGAAACGGTTTCACAGGAGATAGCACCGATGGTTGCCAAAACATCTTTGATGATGGGACATCTCTATGAAGATTTAGGACTGAAAAACAGATTTGTGATGGGGCAGTTTATGAAAAAGAACTTTCCCCGTTTAGCAGCAGAAAAACCAAAAGAAATATTGTGGAAAAAATATATCTATGACCGTGTCAATCTGGTTGCTCCTGCCTGCTTTGAGTGCAAAGACCAGGTGAACTGTTTTGCCTGTCGATTAGAAGATGAGTGTGCATGAAAACACCTTCAATCTCGACTGCTACACTCTCAAATCAATTGGAGGTTCTGCTAGAGACGGATATGCCTGTTTTTATCCATGGCAGTCCTGGTATCGGTAAATCTTACATCGTCAATGAAATTGCTGACAACAAAGGCTGGGAGTTGAAAGATGTAAGACTCTCACAACTTGACCCTGTAGATCTCAGAGGAATCCCTTCTATCGTAGAGGGGCAAACAGTCTGGATGCCGCCGGTTTTTTTCCCAAAAGATAATGACAAAAACGGCATACTCTTTTTAGATGAATTAAATTCAGCGCCGCCTTCTGTGCAAGCTGCCATTTACCAACTCATCCTTGATAGAAAACTAGGAGAGTATACACTGCCAACTTCCTGGAGGATCATTTGTGCCGGTAACCGTATATCTGATCGTGGTGTTGTCTTTAAACTTCCAACACCATTGGCAAATCGCATGGTGCATCTTAGTGTTGAAGCACGATTTGATGATTTTAAATTATTTGCCATCAAAAATACGCTTCATAGTTTTGTCATCGGATTTTTGAGCTTTCGCCCTGATCTGCTCTCTTGTGAACCAGTTACAGAAGATGATAGCAATCCCGCATTTGCCACGCCAAGAACATGGCACTTTTTGTCAAATATCCTGAAAAAAAACCAACACACTGACAAGATCGAGCCTATCATTTACGGCACAATTGGCTACAGTGCAGGTATAGAGTTCCTCTCTTATATCAAAGTCTATGAAAACATCCCTGATGTCAAAGCGATTTATGAAGGACATTATCCGGATACAGAGGATATGACATCACCAGCGCTTTTATATGCACTTGTCTCCGCATTGGTTGAATACTTTGACGGTAGCGAACAATATACAAAGCATCTCTTTGCATTTTCAGAACTACTGCCGACAGAGTTTGGTGTCATGCTTATCAAAGACACCATCGTCAAAGACGAAAATATCGCGACTTCTGTCTATTTTGATGATTGGTTGGCTAAATATGGCGACTACATCCTCTAAAGATTTCAAACAGAGAGTGGAAAAAATTCGTATACAGTTTCTGTTTGACCACCCTTTTTTAAGTGTTTTAGCACTCTCTATGCCTACTGTATATCAGAAAAATCCACATGAACTTTTTGAGACAGATGGCGCAAAACTCTATATCGACCAGGCAAAAGCGATCACTTTTGACGATGACAGACTCAAATATCAATACGCCCACATCCTCCTGCATATCCTCTTAAAACATGCTTTTCGTATAGGCGAACGCGACAAAGGACTATGGAACAGAAGCTGTGATATCGTGATCAACCTTTTATTACTGGACTTTGATCGTGTGGGTAAACGACCAGATGATGAAGTATTGATAGAGAAGTTTAAAGATCAAAGTGTGGAAGAAGTTTACAACGCGCTTTATGAAGAATCCAATCAAGATGGCGAAAATGAAGATGATGCACAAAAAGAGGAAAAGGTCGATCTCATTCCTGATCCCAAAGATGAAGAGCACTATGAAGAAGAAATTGATGCACTCATCATCCAGGCAATCGGTGCGGCACAAAAACAGGGTGCACTGCCATCCTCTTTAGATGAACTTATCAGCGAAGTAACGAAGCCAAAGATAGACCTTTTTACCCTGCTTCATGCCTATATATCAGAGAGCTTTTTTGACAAAAATGTCGATTTTTGTCGTCCTAACCGACGCTTTATTCATCAAGATATCTATCTGCCTGGATTTAAATATGAAAAAAATCGTCTCGAAGTGACTATCGCTCTTGACCGCTCGATGAGTATCTCCAAAGATACCTTCTCAAAATTTCTCGGTATTATCGATTCTATACTGCGCATATCCAGCGACTTTGAAGTAGAAGTTGTCCCATTTGATGAACAGATTTATCCTGAAATGATTGTCAAGTATGATGCACAAAATCTCAAAAAAGAGGTCTCTTTTTCCAAAGGAAACGGCGGAACGATGTTTGCACCGGTCTTAGAATATATCGAACAAAAGGAGCTCTCTAGCGGCAGAAGGCTTCTCATCGTCCTCAGTGACGGCTTTTTTACCATCGCTAAAGCAGCCCAGCTCGAGACTATATTTTTAGTCAGTGAAAAGAAAAATTTAACAAGGTTTCAAAATTATGGCACACCAATATACTTTGACTTATAAAGAAGAGATCGAAGCACTCAGTGAAGAGGATGATTTTGAAAAAAAAGGTGATGAACGCTACCTCTATCATGATGATGTGGCAGCCAGACTAGAGTGGGCATTTTACCGTCCCAGCGGTTCGCACCCAGATCAGGTCAGTGATCCTGATGAACTCGTCTCTATTATGGCATTTAACCATTCCAGACTTTCCCCTCTGAAACGCTATAAAAGACTGCATTCCAATGTCATCAAACAAGATAATCTGCGTGTAAAGATTAGAAGCAGAAGTCGCATGCTCTTTCGTGCCATGGTAGATGATGACTTCAATGAGTTGATAGAGGTGTTAGAATATGCTCCCGTATTTCTCCCCCAGGCTATCGACCAAATGATAAATGGAAGAATCTGGAATAGTTCATATGCTGATTTAAAAGCGGCTACAAGCTTTATCATGATAGTAGATGATGCTTTGGATGAGAAGCTGGCAGAAGGTATCAGACGCAGACTCCAGCCTATCGATAACTTCTCTTTTGAAGAGGCAAAAGCCTATCTTTCTCAGATAGTACAACAGGCAGATACTTTAGCACCATTTCTACTAGGACACTATCATGATAGATACAATAAATGGATACAGAGACAAAGCCTCCACCCTCTGCAGCGTATCGCGCTGGAAAAAGAGATAGATAGAATAAAAATTGCATAAATATTACAAAAAGGATATCTCATGCTGACACCGGTACAGACTAAAGTGCTCGTGGGGGTTCATGCCCTTAGTGATGAAATAGAATATAACATCTATGAAGCAGCAGATATCGCCGAATATATACGACTGGATACGAAAGAGGTTCAAAAAGAGTTACAGTATCTTTTTGAACAAGGCTACCTCAACGAATGCATGACGGAAGAAGATGATGGGTTTGAGACATTTTGTCTCTCACATAAAGCTATGGAAGCAATGCAGTTATGATGCCGGTTGTAACTTTCTATGAAAAAACAGGCTGTGCTACAAATCAAAAGCAGAAAAAGCTACTGATAGAGAATGGATGTACCTTGGAAGTCAAGAGCCTTTTGGATACCAAGTTCTCACCACAAGAGCTGATTGCATTTTTTGCACCTCTGCCAGTAGAAGCGTGGTTCAATCCAAATGCACCACAAATCACAAAAGGCACCCTCAATCCAAAAAATTTCACTGCTGAAGAAGCGATACTAGCCTTTATGAAAGAGCCTATACTCATCAAAAGACCGTTACTTGTCATAGCAGGAAAACATCTTTGTGGTTTTGATACAAAAGAGATATCTCATATCTTGAAAAAACCTCTCAAAGAGATAGATAATTCTTGTTCCAAAGATGACACTTGTCACACTTTTTAGAATGCTTCTTGCATTAAATATTATTATATTACAAATGCAAAAGGATAAGAAATGGATATGATGAAAATCGTCTCAAAACAAGCAAAAATCGGAATGAGCCTCAGTATGATTTATATAGCTACTATCTTTCTAGCGATAATTATAAAACTCTCGTAAACAACAAAATCCTCTGAATAATCGGAGGTACTTTGACACTAGGGGCACCTCTAAAAACCCTGGTTGTTCATAATGGGTTTAGAAGAGGTGAGATTTGCCTTATGCTTCGTTGTTTACTTTTGCATTAGCTACAGCTAGTCCTGCAAGTAAACGCCTTGCCTAAGGCAAAGCTTGTGATGTTTTGAATAATCAGGGTTTTTAGAGATGCCCCTATGTAAAGAATGTTCCATGTATGTCATCATCTACTAACTGAGATGCATCAGGTCTGATGGATTCTATAAAACAACTTTCTCTATCATGTGGAGGTAAGCGAAGTTTCATCTTTTCTACCGCTTCTTGTTTATCACTTGCCAAAACAGTATATTTTCTAACCTGTCCGCTTTCTAGTTTTACTTCTACAATAAATTTCATGATGCTATCCCTTCTTAGAGTTGCATATCATAATCACATGCTTCATATTCTATGTCACTTTTTGCTTTTTTATGATTACCTTTATATCCGATGAGCATCTCTAAGAGTTTTATATCATATGGATACTCACTCAATACAACTTCCTCCCCAAGTGCAACACTTTTTTGTATCTTAAGATAGTCAGATGCCTCAATATCATAACTCTGTTTCTCTCCATCTACAAAAAATGTTACTTTCATCCCTCTAGCCTTTCGAGTGCCTCTTTTATCTGCACTTTAGCCAGTGATTTTCCATTTTCACCCTCAGCGCCACTCCACCAATAGTCGATGATTTTTTGTTCTATTTCACCCAAAAGTGTTACCGGGAAGTTGGCAAATACCTCATAAGAGCTTATTGCATCGTTGGGTACTTTTTTGTTTGATGCCAGTTCGGAAACCAAATCGCGTATACTCGTCTCTATCGCAGTTGGTTCAGGGAGTGGTTCATCTTCTGCAGGCTGGGGGATGACTCTTGCCATATCAATCCAGCTAACGATCTCTTCTTCAAGATAATTATGTCCATATACCTGGTAACAGAGTATTTTATTTGCACTGTAGAGTATCTCTTCATCTTCTTTCATACGATCACTGGTTTTTACAGTACCATTGTCCAAATAAACTTCCAGTCTCTCATCTGGATGCATCGTTGTAGCCCGTTCAAAAGCATCATGTGCCTGCTTCACGATTTGTTGTTTTAACTCTTCCATTTCATCTCCATTTTATTGAATATACATGATAGACACACTGATGAACTATAAGTGTGTCTATCATGAACATTCAATTCATATAAGGTATATCCAATGCTGCATCACGATCTTCTGCCTGATAATCATACACCTCTTGAATATGAAACTTTTCAATCCCTTTAGAGAGTGTAATCCGCTGTAGTGGATGCAAAGGAGTCTTTTTTAAGCCTTCTAAGAACGTATTGCCATAGTGGTTTAAAATGATTGCATGCAACTCTTCTTTATGCTGATCCAAAAATATCATCATCTCTTTAACCTCATCAATAGAAGAGAGATCAATTTTAGGGAGTTTTCTTACTACATTGCGTACAAACTGCTTTGTAAAATATGGTCTGCCCATCTCCAACAACTTGCTTGTTGCAAAAAGATTTGCTTCATTTTCACTATAACTATAAGCATAGCGAAAGTGTTCACACACTGCCTCGGTATATTGTGGATACTTCTTCAGCACCATTACCAAGTGCGTTAGATCTTGATCAATCAGTACTTGTATCAGCGTAATTGTACTCTTTCCCAGGCTATTCCAGTGTGTTTCACCCTCTTTTACCTTGTCCATCGCCAAAACGCGATCATACTGTTCTAACGATGTGATATCTTCGATAAGTCTTGCTCTGTTTGTGTATGCTTTCAAAAAACTACTTTTTGTTATGATAATCCCAGAGTGTCTTATAACGCATATCCAATTCGCTTAACATACCGTCAACCAACATCAGATCTGAACTTCTGTCAAAACGTTCACCTGTATGGGTCTCATACCATATTTGCATCTCTTTTTTCAATGCATCACGCTTTGCAAATACTTTTGCAATCAATGTTTTTATCTCTTGCATCTCAGATGTAATGACTTCATCCAGTCTACTTTCTATGCTTGCTTGCTCCAAAGCTCCCATCACAAACTCCTTTATTAACTTCGATGGCATTTATTACCGCACCAACAAATAATCTGAATTTTTGATGCAGTAATTTTGTTCATAATCAAGGCAGATTTTTAAAGGACTCGCCTTAGCGAATTCAAAAAAATCTAACGCAGAGTATGGACAAAAGTACTGCACCCTTCGGGGGGAACGGGAAGAAGCAATCTGTACACCAAAAAATATTTGAATTAACCAGTTAGTCCTGCATATTTTTTGACGCACATTTCACTCCTTCCCGTTCTCTCAAAACTTCAGATTATTTGTTGGTGCGGTAATTAGTGTGCCAATTTGTAAATATCCTGTGCAATTATCGTTCTATCATGATAGCTTTCGAACAGAACTTGCATATGATTTTGGCAAAAGAGGAGCATGATCCGTGAAAGAACCAGCTGTACAAACCTACTTTTTTTCACAAGAAGAGGGAGATGGCTATGAGGTACGCCTTGTAGAGTATCCTGATATTAGAGGTTTTGGCGACACCTATGAAGAAGCCTATGATGATGCTCTGGAAAACTATAAAATATTTGAGGAAGAGACGATGAACCAAACAAAACCAATCTATGAAGAAGCACTCAAAGCATATGATAATAAAGACTTTACCAAAGTATTATCGCTCTTTGAATCTATCGCAGATAAACATGATGGCGCTATGACAAATCTAGCGATTATGCACTTCAAAGGGATAGGTACCAAACCTGATATTCCAAAAGGAATAGACTACTTCAAAAAAGCAGATAAAGCAGGAAATCCTACTGCTTCTTTCTATCTAGGCCAGATCTATGAAGGTGGTGCCGGAGTAGAACGTGATACCAAGATAGCAGCAGATTATTTCGAGAAAAATGCCATCACTGATGATCCAAACGGACAGTACAGATTAGGGATGCTGCTCCTGCAACATGAGCCTAAGCGTGCTATGCACTGGCTTATTGCTGCAGCACACAACGATTTTCCTGCAGCGCAGGAAATCGTCACCTATGTATCCAATAAAGAGATGGCAAATCCAGCACTCTTAAATAGAGATTTCAGAGCACTCTCACCCCAGCAGCAGCACAAAGCAGTTGAAGAGATCCTGACAACAAAGATAGTACCGTTACTTGAAAAAGATGCAGGCGGTATAGAACTTGTCAATTATATCTGTGAAGATGCACCTCAAATATGGCTTAAATATACAGGAGCCTGTTCAGGATGTCACCTCAGTACTTCTTCTACAGCAGATATGATTTTAAAGAGCTTTGAAGAGGCAATAGACCAAAAAATTGTTATCTATCTTGTCTAATAAGTACCAAATCATCACTAATGTCACATTTTAATGAGATGAGTTTGCTTTAGATTTGCATATAAATTTTCGCAGGACTAGCTGTAGCTAATTCAAGGACATTTATGTGTAAAGATGAAGCAAAATTATCTCACCCCTTCGGGGCGATAAGAAAAAGGCACATCTATTTCGTTAGATTTTCTTAAATTAGCCAGCTAGTCCTGCAAAAATCTGCCTCACATCTATACCTTTTTCTTATCGTTAAAATGTGACATTAGTGATGATTTGGTACTTAAGAACAGATTTTGCATAAGTTACAACAAATAAACATCAAGGAGATATAAAATGGCTAGAAATGATTTAATCGGCGGCGCATTATGGGAGGAGTACTCACAAGAAGTACAAAACAGAATGAATAATCCAGTCAATATGGGTGAAATCGATCCGGCTTATGCCAAGGAAAAAGAAGGGGAACTCATCGTTGCTGATTTTGGTGCAGAGAGTTGTGGTGATGCAGTAAGACTATACTGGATGGTAGATCCAAAAACTGATAAGATCATGGAGTCACGCTTTAAAAGTTTTGGTTGCGGTACAGCGATCGCCAGCTCAGATATGATGGCTGAGTTATGCAGGGAAAAAACAGTTGATGAAGCATTGAAAATCACAAACATAGATGTTGAAAAAGCCTTGCGTGATCATCCAGATGTTCCTGCGGTTCCAGGTCAAAAGATGCACTGCTCTGTGATGGCTTATGATGTTATCAAAAAAGCTGCTTCTATCTACAAAGGTGTTGATATGGAGAGCTTTGAAACTGAGTTTATCGTCTGTGAATGTGCCCGTGTAAGCCTTGATACACTCAAAGAGGTCATCACACTCAACAATCTCCAGACAATTGAAGAGATTACAGATTTCACCAAAGCCGGTGCATTTTGTAAGTCATGTATCAAACCAGGTGGTCATGAGCACAAAGATATGTATCTTGTAGATATTTTAGCTGAAATTCAAGAGGCACGCGAGAATGAAGCAAAAAGTAAAAAAGTCATCGCTGCAAAAGGTGGCGGAGACTTCAATAAAATGGGAACAGTACAGCAAATCAAAAGTATCGAATCTATCCTCGAAGAGTACATCAGACCAACACTCAAAGCAGATGGCGGAGATGTAGAACTCATCGATGTACAAAACAGTGGTGGTGATCAATATGACATATATATCAAATATCAGGGAGAATGTCAAAGCTGTTCTATGAATGCAACAACAACACTGACAGGTATGGAAGAGATGCTTAAGTTTAAACTGAAAGCAAATCTAAGAGTTTTGGTCGTTTAATGCACCAGGGACAAGCAACAAAAGAAGCAACTTTCTCTTACATTAAACGATTCCCAAAATACAGCAGAGACTTTTATAGTTTTTCACAGGGAAGGTTTTTCTCTTCACTCGGGCTTGGAACATACAAGCCTGAGCCCTACAAAGAAGATAATTATATCATCAACTTTAAAGAAGCAATCGTTGAAGCAGTAAGCAATGGTGTAAACTATATTGATACTGCCAGCAATTATAGATTTGGTGTCAGTGAAGAAGAGATCAAAGAGGCACTTGATGAACTCCTCACTGAAAAAGGTTTTAAAAGAGAAGAGCTTATACTCTCGTCCAAGGCAGGTTTTATTCCGCTGGAGTTTCCTTTTCCCGAAGACCCTTATGCATGGATAGATACCAAACTTGTGGCAAAAGGTTTAACTACCAAAGAAGAGATTATCATCGATCAGCACTGTCTAAACCCAAAATTTTTACGATGGAGTGTAGAGCGGTCATTAGAAAAGATGGGAGTTAGTACACTGGATATCCTCTTCTTACACAATCCCGAGACACAACTAGGATATGTACCCTACCCCATACTACTAGAGCGAATCAGAGATGCTTTTATCCTGTTTGAGTCGCTGGTCAAAGAGGGGAAAATCGCTCACTATGGTATCGCTACATGGAATGCTTTTCTTTATGAAGAGAGTCATACAGAGTATATCTCATTGATGGATATTATCCAGATAGCCAAAGAAGTTGGTGGTGAAAACCATCACTTCAAATACCTCCAGATGCCTTTTAATCTGGCAAAAACACATGCTTTTAACTATACCAATCAAAAGTATCATGATAACAAATACTATGCACTCATGCAGATAGCTGCAAGTGAAGGGATAGATATCATCGGAAGTTCGTCACTACTGCAGATGAATCTCTTTAAAAAACCATTCTCAAAAAATATCGCTGCCCTGTTGGGAACTGCATCGATGACAGATATTCATACCGCACTGCAATTTGCAAGATCTGGTCCTCTGGTCTCTGCCCTTTTTGGTTCTATTTCTAAAGAGCATGTCCAAAACAATCTCTTTTTAGCCTATATACCCAAGTCAGAAACCACGACCTATAGATCGCTTTTTCTCTCAGGAGAGCATGATGCTGTATGATGTTATCGTTATCGGCACGGGAATTGCGGGACTATTTGCTGCACGAGAAGCCAACGCAAAAGGGCAAAAAGTTGCTATTATCACTAAAAGCAATCCTTTTAGATCCTCCTCGGCAGTTGCTTCAGGGGGCATCAATGCAGTACTTTATACCGGTGAAGATTCGGTACAACAGCATATACAAGATACTATTAAAGGTGCAGATGGTCTGGTAAACTACAAAAATGTAGAACTGATGTGTCAAGGGGCAAAAGATGTCATCACTTCACTAGAGTCTATGGGTGTGCGTTTTGATAAAACCCAGGAGGGGAAAATAGCACAGCGACCTTTTGGGGGGACCAAAAGTAAAAGAACCTGTCATGTTGCCGACATCACTGGATCAGCTATCGTGCAAAAGCTTCTTCTTGCTTGTAGAAAAGAGGGAGTACATATACTCTCAAACTACTTTTTTCTCAATCCCATCTTTTATAAAAACCAAATATCAGGAGTTACACTTTTAAGAAGAAGAGACTCCATGGTAGTTGCTTTTGCCTGCAAAGCGCTGGTACTTGCCGGTGGAGGATATGCAGGTATTTTTAAAGGTCATACGACCAATGCCCAGGAAAATTCCGGAGACACCCTGGCTTCTGCATTACGCTCAGGCATGCAACTGCAAAATATGGAATTTGTCCAATTTCATCCTACTACCTTCCTCAAAAGTGGTGCACTTATCACAGAAGCGGCTAGAGGTGAAGGCGGTTATATTGTCGATGAAACGGGCACACGTTTTACTGATGAACTACAAACGAGAGATAAACTTGCCCGTGATATTGTCAGACATATAGAAAAAGGGCATGAAGTGTTTCTTGATCTGCGTCATCTTGACCATGAGCTCATAGATACCAAACTTCCATCTGTCAAAAAGACCGCCCTGCTATCTGCTGGAATAGATGTACATACAGAGCTCATACCCATAGCACCATCAGCGCATTATACCATGGGAGGTATCGCAACAAAATATGACACTTCTACTGATTTAGAAGGGATATTTGCCTGTGGAGAATGTACCTCAACAGGTGTACATGGTGCTAATCGATTAGGTGGTAATAGCCTTTTAGAGGGTGGTGTCTTTGGAAGAATTGCCGGGCAAGAAGCAGCAAATTATGCCAAACGAAAAGAGTTTCTCATGATAGACTACCAACAAGTAGCAAAAGAGATGGAACAGATCGATCGCATACTCAACGCTACCAACCATTACAATATCAATACGATGCGTAAAAATCTCGGTAATGCGCTCTTTTACAATGCTGGGGTATTTAGAAATGAAGAAAAACTCATCAATGCTTTGGAATATATCCACTATCTCATGAATCATGCAAGAGGATTAGCCTGTATCAACAAAGAGAGAGAAAACAACGTAGAGCTCATTGCCATTTTAGAATTTGAAAATGCGCTATTGATAGCAGAGGCGATGGTGATGTCTGCGATGAAACGCAAAGAGAGCCGTGGTGTACACTATCGAAATGACTACCCATTTAAAGATGATAAAAACTTTTCAGGAGCTTCCAATATCTTAATGATGAGTAGACATCTGATGAAAGTGACATTTCAAAATCCAGCACCACATCATTTGTGGCATAAATTCACAAAAGCACTTAGTGTAAATTAAAAATAAGGAGATATAGTTATGGCAAAAGTAATGCTTAGAGAAAATGATGAGGGTAAAGTCCTCTTTTATGTTGCAAAAAAAGATATGGAAGAGATTATCGAGAAGATTGAGTTTGATTCAGAAGAGAAATGGGGTGGTGAGGTGGAACTTACCAATGGAGAAACATGGTTTATAGAGCCTGCACCTAAAAAACTTCCTGAAGAAGTAAATGCAAAAAGATTGAGTCTAGGTTAATGGGCACTATCCAGGAAAAAATCAAACAAGAGCTCTTAAAAGAGCTCTATACCAGTATTGACAAAATTTATGACTCTTTAGAACAAAAAATGGTATTAGAGGATAGTAAACGCGATATAACCATTCGAGAACTAAATAAGCTAAAAGACCAACTCTACCTGGTTGTCACGCATAGCACTTTAAGTTAAGGGCATTAGAAGTGCCCTTAAAGCATCTCTAGCCGATAGAGAAATTTTCTCTCTCTATAGGGAGGAATTTTCAACTCTTGGCGATACTTTGCAACAACTCGTCTGGTCATCACCAACTTGAACCGCTCTTCAATACTTTCATGTAGATATTTATCGCTATAAGGATCCTCTTTATTTTCTGATCTGACCAACCTTTTAATAAAAAGCTTTATCTCTGAAGTCGATACTTCACCAATAGCATTTGAAAAGAAATCTTTAAATGAAAATATTCCTTCAGCTGTTTGGATATATTTGTTATCTATCGCTCTTGAGATAGTAGACTCATTAAATCCTAACATCTCTGCAATATCCTGTAATTTTAGAGGTTTTAGTGTCCCCCCTAAAAAGAAATTATACTGTTTTTCAACAATAGCAAGTGTAATATTATACAATGTTGTTTTTCTCAAATCCAAAAGTTTTACAAGTTCTCTGGCTTCTTTAAGTTTCTGCTTCATAAATTTTTCATCATTAACAGGCTCATTAATCTCTATATTGGGATAAAATTGGTTATTAAGTCTCACTTCTAATTTATCTTTTTTAAACTCGATAAACAGTTCAGGAATGATGGGCGTTGCATCTTCCATATAAGAGATAGCCGGAGGATTTTTCATACGTTTTATGATCTCTTTTGCCTCTTTAATACGTGGATGTTTTAAAAATTTTTCAAATTTTTCAAACTGTAGTATCAGCGCGCTTAAGAGTACACTCATGTCATTGTCCATCTCAAAGGTGTTGAGCTGAAAGAGAAAAGACTCTTTATAATCCATTGCACCTACTCCTGAAGGTGTAAGATATGCAAATCTTTGTCTTACCGATTCGACATTGCTTGGTTTTGTCTCACAAACTTTCGCAATCTCTTCAATATTTCCTTCAAAATATCCCTCATTATTGATGTATTCTATTATCTCTCTGGCAATTCTTTGAGAAATTGGCGTAGGAAAAAGTGGTATATCTATCTGACTCTCTAAGGTATCATAAAGTGACTCTCCCGAAATCGTGATATCTTCTAAAAAATCAGCTGCTGCATTACCGACATGATTAGTATATTGGGAATAAGCAGATTTTTTTTTATCTTGTTGCACAAAACCATCTTTTATCTCAAGACAGGGATTATCATTCATAAAGTCATGAAGATGCGTATCCAATTGATCTAAAGAACATTGCAATAGTGGTATCCAAGTCTGCATAGCAAGCTTGGGTACTTGTTTTTGCCCGAATGTATACTTTTGCTTCACTTATAACCTTATTAATTTATGCTAATGTAACATATAGTAAGAATATATGCCATACTTTTGTGATTAAATTTTAAGCATAGGTTTACCTCTTGCTAGAGATAAACCTAATTTTTTAATATTTGAGTCTTACCAAACCATTTGGTTCAACAATTTTCATTTGACATGCCAATCTTGCTTTGGGACTTGTTTCACCTACTGTTTTACATACCGTATCTTCTTTAGCATTTTTCTCACTAACAAACTCCATACCGCTTTCTACCATCACGATACACGTACCACATTCACCATCTCTACAACCAAATGGCAATGCACTGCCTGATGCTTCTACAATATCCTGAATCGTTTTACCTGGTTTTACATTTATCGCCAAAAAGTCATTTGTTATCTCTACTCTTGTTGTCATTTTTTCTCCTTATTCAAATGGTTTGACCAACATTGCACCCTTGATAATACATTGACATGCAAGTCTCACAGGGGTTTGTTGGACATATTGTTGCGCCGTTTCAGCTTCTTTCTTGGTAATTGCACCCATCTCAACGAGTGTTTCTAACTCTTTATCTTCCATATACGTCGTATACTTATCTTTATCCCACGCATCAGGGTCAACTTTGCTCTCAAATTGTGTACTTGGAGCATCATTTAACTCTTCTATCCTAACGGCACAACTACCACACATACCATCCTGGCAATCTGTTGGGATTGTCACTCCATTGTTACTGGCAACACGTAGTAACACATCACCTTCTTTTGCAAAAACGCGCTTATCTTGATCTTCACCAAAACCGCAGAAAATCACATTAACCATTTTTCTTCTCCTTTTTTTTGTTTCCCATGCCCCGATAAAAATGCCCAAACAAGCATCTTTATCGGGGCATGAAGAAAGATCTATTCCTCTTTCTTTGCCTCTTCTTTAGCTTTTTTTTCAGCCGCGCGTTTTGCACGATGTTCTTTTAACCATTTTAACTCTTCAGCCACTTCATCCACTTCTTCTTCTGCATCTAAATCTACAGCTTCAAGTTCTGCTTCACGACAACCAAAAATAAATCCATCTTCAAAAAAATTCACTTCATACACCCGAATAGACTGTAAAAAATCACCTATTTTCCTGACATATCCCTCTGCCCCGTGATCTACTAAAATATCACCATTATTAGCATAAGGATAGGTACCGTCATTGCGTATCGTCTTGGTCAGCCTGACACGCTGACCGACTTTAAATACTGGAAGGATCTCGTCTTTAGTTGAACTCGAGACCATGTCCTGTTGTGCAGGCGTGAGCTCCACTTTCGACTCCTTCTATATCACTACATGATGTTGATGTACTACAAGTTCCGCAAGCACTCTCTTTATCAAACATATTCCATATCTCTGCCGCTGAAGGCTCATAACCATTTTCAAAATTTTTATAAACAGATAACAACGCAAACTTATAATAATCAAGTAATTTATCTTCACTGCCATCAAATGCTTCAACTGAACCTTTTTCTACCATTTCACCAAACTTCCTGAGAATATGAAAACGCTTTACATAAACCAAACGTTCGTTATAGTCCAAATCAAAAAAAGTAAAATAATCTTCGGCATCAGTTAGTGTTTGAAACTCTTCTAATCTACCCATGATATATCCTTTATATTTATTGTTTGTATTTGAGAACATTATGCATAATATGTTCCACCACTTGAATTATTAAAGTCCCAGCTCCGACTTAACTAGCTTTGACCATGCTTCAACTCTGCTGCTGGTTAAATCTTTTTGATTTACATCATCTATCGCCAAACCATAAAACTTTCCATCAGTTTCAGCAGCAGAAAACTCATATGTGTACCCTTCTGTTGGCCAAAAACCGACAAACTCCGCACCTAGTTTTCCAAAGAGTGCATGCATCTTTGCCAAAGCACTGACAAACTCTTCTCCATGTGCATCCTGGTCACCGGCACCAAATAGTGCTATTTTTTTACCAGAAAAATCGGGTTCTTCATTTTCAATATCATAGAGTGCATCAACCCAGTCACGTTGAGGATCACCTTGCCCCCAAGTAGAAGAACCAAGCAATAAAACATCATACTCCAACATTTGATCTGCATCATCATAATCTTCTTCCATATCGATGAGCTCTGCCCCATCAAATATCTCTTCTAGTTGTTCTGCCACACCTCTTGTGATACCACTGCTACTACCATAAAATATACCAATATTCGCCACTTTTATCCTCCTTATTTACTACAAGGCTTATATTTTTCATATGTATTAAATGCTTTGTTCAATAACTTATCACCATCTTCATAGAGTTTATCCAGTGTTCTATACCCAAAACGGTGTGCATCTTTAAAGTACTTATCAGAGATAACAATCTGCCCTGCTATGACTGCACAACGTCCAAAACCTTCATGACTCATCTCCATGATAACATTACACATCTCACCGGTTTTTCTCTCAAAAGCCAGAGCAATTGCCTGAAAAATCATACGGATATCACCTGTCTTCATCTCATCGATATCTGCAATCATGGGAATATTTTTAAGATCTTCTTTGGTCACCACATACTTTTTTGTCAAAAGCTCTTCATCACTCAGTTTACCCCAGGTTCCAAACTGATCTTGCGCACGAATCTGACGAATCAACTCTTGTGTAAAAACACTTATTATCTTCTCTTCACTCATTACTCTGCTTCCTTTTCATTGATAATTTTTTTGATCCATGGCGGGGGATTGCCTCCCAGCATCTCTTGAAATCTCTCTACGATTGTTGCCATTGGAGTTGGTTCAGTAACTTTCATCGGATGTATCCCTGCGCGAATTACTTTTGCTGCTGCTGTACCACCGATAGACTCACAATACATTACATTTACTCCTGTTAAAGCTTTGACTTTAAACTCCGTTTTTTCATCACCTTTTATCTTTGAAGTATCTGTGTGCAGTACCTCTATCAACTCTGATCCATCTTTACTGACACCATAAATGGCGAACTGTTTTGTACCGCCAAAGTGTGCATTGACTGTTTCTAAATCAGAGCTTGCAAATGCTATTTTTAGCGCATGATCTAAATCCACATTTCCTTCAACTTTTATCTTTTTTGCTTCAGACATGATGTTTAACCTTTCTTAATGTATTTGCTATTTCAAATAAAAAATGACAACTTCCTTCATAGTGTTGATCATTTTTGAGTTGATTCCCCAGCTCCTCATAGTTTGGAAAACCACGAATCACCAATCCCTTATCAGAATACTTATGCAATAATCGTTCTGCATGGAAATTACTTATCACCAAATCTGTTTTTTTGAAGTGCTCCCGGGCATCTTCTAAATCACCGACAAATACCGTCCCTGCTTCAATCGTTTCCAATATAGGTGCATATACTGTTGAAACTACCGCGTCGATAGTACCGCCGACACTTCTTAGCAAAGCACATATCCCCACAACCATATCGGGCTCACCTGTCACCACAAAATGTGATGAGCCCGTGAGAAAGTGACAATCCAACATCGCATCCTGGAGTCTTCCTCTCCACCTTTTGACTGAAGGAATTGGATTAATTTGTCGTATCTGCATTAAACTTGCTACAAAATTGTCACTCGCATCAAGTCCCATAAGATGATCAAAATGTATATGGTTTATTTTTTCATTTTTTTCCAGTAACGCTTTGGCAGCCACTTCCATCGAACTTCCAATCGTCACAACAGTAGCAGCATCTGCCAATCCCTGAATCTCTTCTACAGTAATGCCACCTGTTGCCAACTTACCCTGTCCTTCATCCAAATACCCATCTAATGCTGTTGATATATCAGGCAGGGCATAAGTCTCAAATCCAAATGAAACACAGAGTTCTTTGATCCGCTCAACCTCTATAGGCTGCATGCTGACATGTGGCAAAAGTACAATTTTGTCTTGTTTTATCTCGGTAGAAGGTTCGCATAACTGCTCTATCAAAGATTTTGCTGTGAGTGCCCAGCCACTCTCCATGCCACCTTCATAATCGGGTGTATTGACATAACAATAGGGAATTTCGATATGCATCCCCACACCTCGAACATCATCTCCTTTGGTCTCTGTTAATCCGGTAGTATGTAGTCCTATGAGTGACGGTTTTAATGTTTTATTTTTTTTGGTAATGTTTTCAATCGCCATTAAGATGGAATAATCCCCGCCATCAAGCACTGCTGTAATATCACTGACAGAGGTGTTATAGATAGCAATCGGTTCATTAAAGTGCCTCGTATAAAATACTTTTGTGTATGAAGCACATCCTTGTGAGGCATGCATCAATGGCATACAATCTTTCACCCCCATAAATGCCAGAGCGGCTCCCATAGGCTGTGAATGTTTGATAGGATTTATCTGAAGAGGTTTGTGTTCATGTTTGCTCAGTTTCAATTCCATCATACCACTTCCCACGGTGCCGATTTTGCGACATTGGCAAAGACGGGATTGTCAAAAGCATATTTTAAATCATCTGCAAGATTTAACAAACCATCATAACCGCCATAACTCCTCTTTTTCTCTTGATTTACATCGATAAACGATATGCGCTTTTTGATAGCAGTGTAAAGGCTCCTACCCCCGGCAAGAAGTATATCTGCACCTTTTTCATCGATAATCTTCGCCTGCTGACTTGCCGGTGTCTTCATCAACACACCATCTTCACCCAGATACTCTTTAGCCTTGGCAATATCATCTGCTGTTGATTTGCGTATAGAAGTTGCCACTACTTCGATACCCAAATCCTGCAATCCAGAAGCGATGGACCACGCTTTATTACCGCCTGTATTGAGTACTGCTTTTTTCCCTGCAAACAATGTTTTATAATATTTCAAACGCTCTTCCAGTTTTGCCTCTTCTTCTGCAAGAACCTGATCTGCCTTTTCTATCAAAGCCGGATCACCAAGTGCTTTTACAATCTCTTTAATCGCAAAAGTTGTATCCCTTTTGCCATAAAATGAGACTGAAATCCATGGAATATCATACTGCTCTTGCATCTTTCTACACAGTGTCACAAGCGACTTTGCACAGACGATGACATTGAGTTTGGCACGATGTGCTGTTCGTATATTGCCGACTCTTCCATCACCACTAAGACTAGAGAGCACCCTCACACCAATCTTTTCAAGTATGGGAAGATACTGCCACATATCACCAGTCACGTTATAATCACCAATAAGATTGATATCATAAGGCGTTGTAAACTCCGGCTCTTTGGTACCAATGAGATGTTCAAGCACTGCTTCACCAGCCAGGCGGGAACCCAGATTTTTACCCCCGACAAATCCAGCTGCATGTACAGGAATAACAGGTGTATGATGTTTTTCACTTCCAAGTTTACAAGTCATATCTATATCATCACCCACCATCGCTGTCACACATGTAGAATAGACAAATATCGCTTCCGGAGCATACTCCTGCATCACATAATCGATAGAATCACTCAAACGCTTATCACCACCAAAAATAACATCATTTGTAGTAATACCGGTTGTAAAACCCATCTGCGTATGGTCTCTTCCCTCATAAGAGGTCTTTGTCTCCCTCGTCTCCCAGGAAGCCCCTAAACAAGTTTGGGGTCCATGCACCAGATGCACAGCATCCGCATAAGGAAAAAGCGATATTTGCGCCCCGTCAAAAGCACAGCCACCGGCAGCTAAACCCGGTTTTACTTTATCACACCCTCCGCCTTTTGCTTGTTTATCTTTATTGTGTGAGCAGGCACTCTCATTCATCAAATCTTTAATTTTTGCTCTGCTTATCATGATAACTCCTTGCATAATGTTTTTTTACTTTATGCAAAAAACATACTAGGAGTCTGTCGGGCTCACCGTCCCCAAACACCAATTTTGCTATAATAGATATCAATAAGAAACAATTTAACAGGTGTAGAAACTTCTATGGCAAATCACTTTATCAACTCCAACAGGAAACAAGCCTATCTCCTGCCACCCAGTATAGATGAGTGGCTTTCCAAAGATCATCTGGCACGATTTATCGTTGACGTGACAGAACAGCTTGATCTCTCTTCTATCCTCAAACACTATACAGGTACCGGCGGATCGTCAGCCTACCATCCCCAGGTACTGCTGTCTCTTTTGTTTTACGGATATGCCACCGGAACCTTTTCAAGCAGAAAGATAGAACGTGCTACATACGATTCGGTAGCCTTTCGCTATATTGCAGCCAATACCCATCCGGATCATGATACGATAGCAACGTTCCGTAAACGTTTTCTTCCCCAGCTTGAAGTGCTCTTTGTCCAGATACTCCTTATCGCCCAGGATACAGGATTTCTCAAAGTAGGCAAAATCAGTCTTGACGGTACCAAGATCAAAGCCAATGCATCCAAACATAAAGCACTCAGTTATGCTCATGCCAATAAACTTCAGGAACAGCTTGAAGCTGAAGTAAAAGTCCTGATGCAAAAAGCCAATGAGGCAGATAACAGTGATGAGAATGACGGGTTGGACATTCCTGAAGAGATCAGTAGAAGAGAAGACCGTATCTCTGTGATTAAAGAAGCTAAAGAAAAAATAGAACAGCGAGCCAAAGAGCATTATGATAAAGAGAAAAAGCTCTATGATGAGAAGATGACTAAACGCAAAGAGAAAGAAAAGCTCACAGGGAAGAAGACAAAAGGTAAAATACCCAAGCCTCCCACCAAGGAGGTCAAAGATAAAGATCAGATCAATCTCACAGATGAAGAGTCTCGTATTATGAAAACTTCAGGAGGAGGATTTGAACAGTGCTACAATGCACAGGCTTCAGTCGAACACGATTCTCGGCTGATCATTCATCAACATGTCACCCAAAACACCAATGACAAATTGGAGATCACACCAACACTTCAGTGGTTTGACAAATACCCTGGATTCAGGCCACCTTTGATCGTAGCAGATGCAGGATATTTCAGTGAGACCAATATTACATTGTGCGAAGAGAGTCATATAACACCTTATATCTCACTGGGTAAAGAGCAGCACAATCAACCACTGGAAGAAAGATTTAAAGAAGCAGATCCTCTACCTGAAGATCCGACATCCATAGAAAAAGCGAAACATCGTCTGCAAACCAAAGAAGGCAAAGTGATCTACAGCGAACGCAAGAGTACGGTTGAACCTGTCTTTGGGGTTATGAAACATGTCATGGGATTCAGACAGTTTATGCTTAGAGGCTTTGAACAGGCAAAAGGAGAATGGAATCTGATGTGTATTGCCTATAATCTGAAGAGACTGCATATCATGAGAGGGTAAAAGAGGGAAGTATGCCGGGGTGATACTCGTTATTAGCCCTTATATTGCAATATTTTTATTTATTTCGGTATAAAAAACTGTTTTAGAGATAAAACTGTCTTGATTAGGCAGTTTTAAGAGGATGAGCCCGACAGACTCCTAGGAGAACAAATTATGCATACACAAAACAAAAATGAGGAGAGCGCTATGCAAAACAGATGTGCACAAATTAAAGCATTTCATCAACGTGAGGAGAGATATCAAGGATTGGAATTAAGCTATGAAGGATATCCTGAAATACAAGATGAGATTTTAAAAGTCTATGAATCTGTTAAAAAAGAGACTGGATTAAATCCTACTGTATACAATAATAATATTACCAATAATACAGAATCAATATATATTGAGTTTCATGATGAGTATGAGAGAGAGGGCGGTGAGTTTTTTATGTCAATCTTATCTAAACTGGGTATTGACAAATGTGAAGCATAAAGATCTCATTTGAAAAAAAATATATTGCACAAGAGTGCTGTAAAGAAGCTATCATGTTATAGTAAAATGCTATATGATAAAACCCAACTCCTAAAAAGAGATGGGTTTATATTGTGATGAGATTTTTAAAAATCACCTTTTGCAGCACGTGCAGGGATTTCTTCCATCGCTGTTTTGACTTTTTTTGCCAGTTTTAACATTTTTGGAGGTAGTGGCTCTCCACCATATATAGCAAGTGTCATATCCATACTGATGAGATAAGCATCACCATTGCCATACTTAACATACATGATTCTACATGGCATAAATCCACCAAAATATCTTGAATGGTTCAAGAAGATTTTTGCGATAGTAAGATCACATAAAGACCAAATTCTTGCTTCTTTTACTTCATCTGGCTTGGCATCCTCTTTTGTAAACATTTTGACATAGTTGGTAAGTCTCATGTTGTACTCTTGTGTTAGTGCAGTGACAGACTCTTTGACATCATCGCCACTTACCTCTTTATCTACTTTCCACTCTCTCATCATAGCACGTGCAGGATCACCATACTTTGTTACTTTTGTGAACATATTATCATATGCCGGCATCGCTTTTTTATCTAACTTGCCTGCCTGTGTCATCGCTGTCCACCCCATATGCATCGTAGCACATCCTGTTGCAAAAAATGCAATACTCACTGTGAGTATGAGAGTTAATAAACTCTTTTTCATATTATCTCCTTTGGTATTAATGCTTTTTAACCATCCATATAAATACACCGTTAAAAAGTATGAAGGAATGATACTATAAATGTCCTCAAAATTGTATTTGAAATATAATAAATGTATTAAGAAATTTAATTTGTGTGGCGGACAGGGAGGGATTCGAACCCTC
>JANTGR010000007.1 GCA_024762875.1 Sulfurospirillum sp. | reverse complement strand
TCTGATCTTGGCTGTTGTAACCATTGTCTCTAGGATCGATGATACGCCCTTTATACTCTTCGACATCGCCTCTTTTTGCTATCCACTCTTTTCTGATAGTGCTGATTCCCTTTGAGACGTCGATTTCTACACTTGGATCTGTATAGACACCGGATGTATCATATACCCGTAGCTTGTGTTCATTGGCAAGTAGTATCTCGCGCATAGGAACTTGTATCTCAGGGTGAATCTCACCTTGTACATAGACTTTTGTTGAAGCCGGAAAAGGCTCTCTGGTGATAATATTGTTTGAATTTTCTAAAATGTCAGTTTGGATTGTCATTGCTTTCCTTTATTTATTGTTTTAAATAAAGAGAAAATGTATAAAAAATGTATGAGAGCAGGTGCTATCATGATAGTTTGTACTTTTCTCTTCCTTACGCTGGTATTACCCAGTTCAAGTTCAGCGGGACTAGCTTGCGCTATCTCAGCCTTACGGCACCCCGAGAGTTTTGACACTATTATTCTAGTTTAATTAGGATAAAAGTTATCTTAATTAAACTGCTATGCGTAAATATTGTATCATGATAGGGTATAAAATATGCTATAATAGACAAAACCCACAGTAAAAGGAGTCTTGATGTCTGTAGCAGAAATACTCAACTACACCTATAAAGATTATGAGATATGGGAAGGAGAATGGGAGCTTATCGATGGTATGCCTGTCTCTATGGCACCGGCACCCACCAGAGTACATCAAAATATCGCAACTGAAATTTTAGTAGCACTTAAAAATGCTCTTGGTGATGAGGCATGTCCAGAGTGTGTTGTCTCTTTTGAAAATGATTGGAAAATCTCAAACAACACCATCCTGCGCCCTGATATTATCTTTACCTGTGATGATGAAGGCATACAATACCTCACCAAAGCACCCAAAATCATTGTTGAAATCCTAAGCCCCTCTACAGCGCAAAAAGATGAAACCATCAAGTTTGATATATACGAAAAAGAGGGCGTAAACTACTATATCCTCGTCTATCCAGATGACTTAAAAGCCAAAGTCTATCAACTAAAAGAAGGCACATACCTCAAAGTCGGGGACTTTTCTAAAGAGCTTTTGGAGTTTGAAGGCATTGGTTGTGAAATCTCGCTTGATTTTGCAAAGGTTTTTGCCCCATTTAAAAGATAAACAATGTTAATAGTGTGATAAAGCCCCTAACGATGGTCTTATGGGTGGTGATTTGAATGGTATGCGTATCGTGATAGGAAGAAACCTTCCTACACGCTTCTTTTAGTAATCGTACGAAACAGTTATCCCAAAAGTTCTAGGCGCACCTTGCTGTGTATATGTTTCTGTGACATAGCCCTTGCCCGGATTGTTTCCAAAAGAGCCAAATCCCCGTACCTGATAGTCGGTATCTGCCAGATTGCGCCCCCATAGTGTTGCTGACCATTTTCCGTTTGTAGTAGAAAGGCTGGAATTTACAAGATTGCAAGCATCTGCTTTGGCATTGTGGCGGTTTGAAAAATAGTAAGATCCCCGTCCTTCAACATTGGTTTTAAATGTCCATGTATCTGCAAAAGTATAGTCAAAACCTACATTGTACTGGTATTTTGGAGATTGTGCCGGAGAGCGTCCGTTAACATTGAGAGCATCAGGATTTGGATCCACATACTCATCAAACTCAGCTTGTAACAAACCTACATTGGTAAAAAGATGCAAACTGTCCAGATAGGTATCAAGCTCATACTCCAATCCCTCATAATGTCCTTTGGCTGCATTGGTTAAATAGTCTGTATATTTTGTACTGCCGTCATCCCGAACCTGCACAACAGAACTTTTCACCTGCTGATCTCTTCTCTTTCCATAAAAAAAGTTCAGACGGCTGGTAAGCTGTCCATCCAGATGGCTGGTGTTTGCGCCAAAGTCGATATTCCATAGATTTTCTGTTTTATAGTCTCTTTGTGAGGGCAAAAGAGAATTATCTGCATTGACCCCGCCTGGTTTGTAGCCTTTGGAGAGCGTTACATAAAAGAGATGGTTTGCAGTTTGCTGGTATTTTAATCCCAGTTTACCTCCCCAGAGGAGTTCATCTGTAGAGATATCAACAGCATCTGAGTCTGTATAAGTTGCTTTCCACTGTTCTGCCCGCACCCCAGTTACCAAGGTCAATTTATCGTTCAAAGACGAATCCAGCTGACCATATACCGCTTGGTTATCCGTATCGTAATCCGATGTATAAGGCGCATCTAGATAAGTATAGTTTCTAGTAAAATCTTCTGAAAAATGCTTCAGATATGTGCCAATAGTCCAGTCTGTAGAACCAGAGAGTATTTTACCGTCTGCATCAGAAATCAAACGCATATCAAAGTCAATTTGCTTTCTGTCTCTTAGATATTGGTCAAATGAACTATAAGGATACAGATCATCAGCAAATTCACCTACATAAGACCAATCTTCATCATAGCTGTATTCAATATCTGATTTACTGTAGCTGAGTGCGCTTTCCAGGTGCATAGCTGGATTGATCTGATACGTTGATTTCAGTGAAAATGCATCTGTTTTTTGTGCATCCGTTCCCGGCTGATCGGCATGTGAAGTGCGTGAGTTGTCAAATGTAAATGCATCATAGCCATTGTCTACATCCAAGTGCAGTAAATTTAAATCAACCGTATGCCTGTCATTGACCAGCCACTTCAATGCCCCTTTTAGTGTGAGTTCATCGAGATTGTTTGTATCTTTTTTATCTAAAAAGCTGTTTTTCATAAAACCATCACTGCTGTTTTTATACAGTGACATTCTACCAAGCAATTTATCTTTTAAGATAGTTCCGCCTACTGCTATACCTGCCGCCTGCGTGTTATAGTTTCCGATGGTCATTTCTGCGTGTGCTTCTGTTTCTTTGGTTGGTTGATTGCTTTGGATATTGACCACACCGGCAAGACCATTGGCACCAAACGTTGTCCCTTGTGGGCCTTTGAGAACTTCTATCTGACGGAGATCAAACAGTGTGATCCCAAGTGCACTTTGTGACAGGTCGATACCATCGAGTATGATACCAACAGAAGGATTGACCGGCGAAGTAAACTGGCTTCTCTCGCCAATACCTCTGATCTGGATATAGTGTGCTCTGGATGCGCCACTGGTAAAGTTGACATTGGGGACACTGCCGATAACATCTTCAAATGCATCACTGGATTTGTCGTATATATCTTCTTCCCCGACAACAGAGACACTGCCGGTTGTTTTTGAAAGTTTGGTATCTCGAAAGTCTGAGCTAACGACGATAGGATCAAGATTTACTTCTTCTGCAAATATCGTGCTCTGGGCTATCATGATAGCTGTAAAGACGGATAGTGTTTTGATGTTCATAATTGTTTTCCTAAAATATTTTATATGTAAGGAAAGAGGTAGTAGAGGTATCTATGAGGAGTAGTTTCGATATATACTTACTTACTTTCTCTTCCTTACGCTGGTATGACCCAGTTCAAGTTCAACGGGATAAGCTTTGCTATCTCAGCCTCAATGGCACCCCGAGAGTTTGATAATTGAATTCTACTTTAAATAGGATAAAATATATCTTAATTAAAGTAACTTTATATTTTATCATGATAGACATGAAAACATTGCACGATGGCACAATATCCAGCTTTTCATCTTTTATGCTAAAATACCCCTATGAAAGATTTATTTAAACACGCCATCGTCCTCACAGGGGGCATCGCAACAGGAAAAAGTACCGTTGCGAGTATTTTAGAAAAAGAGAGTTTTAACATCATCGACGCAGATAAAGTCGCGCATGGTGTACTTGACGAAAATGCCGAAGGTATCACTGCTTTATTTGGGAGTCAATACATCAAAGAAGGTGTCGTAGACAGAAAAGCGCTGGGGTCTATCATATTTTCACAACCCAAAAACCGTGAAAAATTAGAAAACTTTTTACACCCACTCATCAAAGAAGAGATAGAGAGTCAAAGTGCGGTTTTTGAAAAAATCAAAAAGCCTTATATCATTGATATCCCACTCTTTTTTGAGACAAAAAACTATGATATAGATGAGGTAGCACTGGTCTATGCACCATTAAAGGTACAAAGAGAACGCTTAATGGCACGGGATGGATTTGATAAAAATGAGGCAAATAACCGTATCGATTCACAAATCTCTATCGAATTGAAAAAAACACAAAGCAGTTTTGTGATTGATAATTCTCAAGATATGGCCTATTTGAGTGCTGAAGTAGAGCGTTTTATCGCTTATATCAAAAACCGTAGATAACCCGCACAGGCTAATAAGGTAACTTAGAAATGATTTCAAAAAGAAAACTACTTTCAACACTGTTGTCACTGGTTAAAAGTGATAAAAACATGCTTCTGTATCTGCTGTATTTCTCTATAATTGAAGCTTTATTTGTACTTGCCATTCCTCTGGCATCTGTATTTATCATTAACAGTGTTTTAGCGCATACTGCAATTTCTATCATGACACTTGGGATTATGATTATCACTGTTTTTATATTTTTGATTATACTGCAGTTTATCGAACAGTATATTGTCGAAAAATTTCAACAAAAACTTTTTGTCAAAGCCTCTATCGACATAGCAAAAAAAGCGCTTAAACTACGTAAAAAAAGTGATATCAATCCAGATATTGACAAGTATATGAACTACTTTTTTGATATCATTTCTATTCAAAAAGTATTTCCGGTTCTTTTGCTTGACGGCACAAGCGTGCTACTCAAGACTACAGTCAGTTTACTGCTTTTACTGGCTTTCGATCCTTATCTGTTTAGTATGGGACTTTTCTTTTTTCTTTTTTTTGGTGTTCTGATCTATCTAACCGGTAAAAACGGTATTAAAAGTGCGATTGAAAGATCTGATGTCAAACATGCTTCCATTTACTATCTGCAGCATATTCCTTATGACTCGCGCGAAGAAAAGCGTATTTTAGAAGAGTTGGACAATCATCTTTATCATTATGTTGAAGCAAGAATAACCATGTTTACAATCATCATACGCCAACTGATTACTACCTTTGTGATGGAAGGGACTATTTTTATCTTTTTTCTCCTGGTTGGCGGATATCTGGTGATTGAAGGAAAATTACCTGTTGGAGAGTTTGTTGCATCAGAGATTATCGTTGTGACCATGACAAGTGCATTGAAAACATTTGTAAAACAGATTGATTATATGTATGAAATACTCGAAGGACTTTATAAAGTAGAAAAACTCTCAACTACCCTCAAAGAGAAACCACATGGATAATTTTCACTTCAAATCAGTCACAATCTCTGAACCACAAGCGTTTATCAAAAGAGTGTGGGTAATCACTTTTTTGATACTGATCGCACTCTTTTTGCTACTCTTTTTACCCTGGAAACAGACTGTTCACGGGCAAGGTACATTAACAGCCTACGAGCCATCAGAACGACAATATACTATCAACGCACCGATCAGTGGTTATATCGAGACCTTTTTGGCAAAAGAGAGCGGATTTGTTAAAAAAGGTGACTCTATTTTGCAGATGAGAGATCTGGACAAAGAATTTTTAAAACGTATGCAGCAAGATTACAATACCACCATGCAAGAATTAAAAAACAGAAATCTTCAGTATGCCAATTTTCAAGAGAATATCAAACGCTCAGAAGCAAACTACAGCCTGGGGCTGGAGCGTTTTGATACAGAGCAAAAACAGTTGCAAAACAAGCTTGATACATTGAAACTAGAACACAAAACGCTCAAACAGCAAAATCAAACAGCGCAAAATAACTGCCGCCGTATCAAGTCCCTGTATGATGATGGGATTGAGTCATTTAGAAAGTATGAACTTAGTCAAAACAGATGTACCAAATCCAAAATAGAACTTGATAAAAATGTGCTTTCTATCAAAACCCAACAAGATACAATCAAACTGTTAAAAGCAAAGCGTCAGCAATTTGTCAATACAACGCACAATACCATCACTGATCAAAAAAATGCATTGCTGCTTATTCAAAACAGTATCTATCAGCTCAAACAAAAGAAAAATGCATTGCAACGCGCAATAAACCAATACCAAAATGCGCATGTCATTGCACAAAAAGATGGACATGTTGTCAAAATTTTACAAAATGACTTAAACAGATTTATCAAACAAGGTGAACCGCTTGTACTGTTTGCACCAAAAGTCACCAAAGAGACACTGCGTATCAAGGTTTCTGATTTCAATATGCCTCTTATCAAACCGGGGCTCAAAGTGCGTATCATGTTTTATGGCTGGCCGGCTTTTCAGGTAAGCGGCTGGCCAAAGATCACTTATGGTTCATACGGTGGTGTCATTACCAGGGTTGAAAATACCAGTCATGAAAAAGGATTTTACTACGCTTATGTCACTGCAGATCCCAACGAAGAACCGTGGCCAAATCCGGAAATTCTTCGTATTGGTACACAGGCTTCTGTGTGGGTACAGTTGGAAACTGTACCCGTATGGTATCAGATATGGCGTTTGATGCAAGCTGCTCCTCCGCAAATGATCACACCTGACAAAAAGAAGTTTTAATGCAAAAAAAGTTCACGTTATTATTGTTTGCAGCAACACTCTCATCGGCACAAGAGATTTTTACAACAGAAGATATATTTGGATATTTAAACGATAATAATCCACACATCATCCTTGCCAGACAACAAGAACTTGTTGATAGACAAAGCGCACTTTATGCGCAGGGTGCATTTGATATCAAAGCGCATGCCAAGGCAGAAAATAAAGAGTTTGCTATCTCCAAAGCAGCGTATGAGCAAGCAGGTCTCAGCAAAAAACTCTATAACGGTATAGAATTGAAAACCGACTATCGCCGCGCAAAAGGAACACAAGAGTATAACAATATCAAAACTTCAGCAGATGGAGAACTTCTTATGGGGATAAAAGTTCCACTGATTGAACTTTTGATGCAAAGTAATAAAGATCGTTTATATGCTGATCTTTCAAACCTCGAAGCTGATAAGTCCGCACTGGGAAGTTTACAAAAACAGCAGCAGATACTGTATGAGACATTCAGTGTCTATTATCAACTGCTGGGAGCTAAAATACTGCTGGAGACAGAAGAGACATTTTTAGAGCACTTACATAAACAAAAAAATTTTATCGCAACAAAAATCAAAGAAGGTTTGTTTGCTCCCATTACACTGATTGAGCAAGATAGTGTCATTTTGGATGCACAAAAACGTGTCGTACTTGCTAGAGAAAAGTACGAAAACAGACTTGCAACATTTCTCTACTATCTCAATACAACACGCAAAAAATTTTTTGAAAAATATATACTTCCGACATTCAATAAAAAAGAAACAACTATCCCAACACTGCAAGATGCTTTAGAAACTGCCAAAGTAAACAGACCTGATCTGAAAATATTGCAGTTACGTAAAAAGCAGCTTTTAGAGCAAAAACAAAATATTAAACTGATGCAGTATCCAACGCTTAACCTTGGTGCTGTGGGAAATTATGATTTTGTCTACAAAGAGGGGTACAAGCTTTCACTGGACCTTTCCTATGCAATCGGCCAGAAAAAAGCAGAGGCTAAAAATGCACAGATACACACAAAACTTTTGGCTCTGGGAAGCGAGTGGAAACAAAAGTTAAGTTATATAAAGACGGATCTGTCAAAAATCCTCAATTCGCTTTCAAGTATCAAGACAAGATTACACTATACTGCCGAAAAAGTGGCACTTTTACAAAAGATAAAAGAGGCTGAAGAAAAACGCTTTGCACTTGGAAGCAGCAATTTGATGACACTCAATACCCGCGAGATGAACCTGCTGCAGGCACAAAAAGAGCTGCATCAGCATCGCATAGAAATGCAGCTTCTGCAAGAGTCCTATAAACTAAAGACATTTGTGATAAATAAATAGACCATGTCCAGGCACCATCCTCTTTTTGGCAATCCCACTCTTTAAGATCTTTTGATAAAATAAGAAAAACCATACCAAGGAAACAGCATGCAAATCACCAAGTACAATGCCAGCGGTAATGACTTTGTCATCTTTCATACCTTTCTCAATGAGCCGAGAAATGAACTTGCCAAACAGCTCTGCCACCGTCAAAAGGGTATTGGTGCAGATGGGTTGATCGTTTTACTGCCACATCAGGCATATGATTTTGAGTGGCAGTTTTACAACTCCGATGGAAGCGATGCAGAGATGTGCGGCAATGGCTCTCGCGCTGCTGCACACTATGCCTATACAAATGCTCTGGCTGGCAATGAGATGAAGTTTCTCACGATAGCAGGTGTGATAGAATCAACCGTGACAGGCGATAATGCAGAAGTCAAGCTGACAAAGCCAAAAATCCTTGATAAGCTCATCGTCGCCGAAGGGCTGAAGTGGAGTCTCTATGATACAGGTGTACCACATCTTGTGACTTTTGTGGATGATTTGAATGTCTATGACAAAGATATGGCAAGGCAGATGCGCAACAACTACAATGCCAATGTCAATTTTGTCAAAATTGATCCGGAAACAAAAGAGCTCTATGTGCGTACCTATGAGCGAGGAGTCGAAGATGAAACTCTGGCCTGCGGCACTGGAATGGCAGCCTGTTTTTATGCTGCCAATCAAAATGGCGATGTACCGGATGTCACCAAAGTCTATCCTACAAGCAAAGAGGAGCTGACACTGTCTATCCGTGATGGAGAGATATTTTTCAAAGGTAAAGTTGCAAAAGTATTTGAAGCCAGTATCGAAGTAGAGGCGTTATCATGATAAAGTTATTATTTATCGTATTGGCGGTGTTGCCGTTAGCCGCGTCGGATTTGATCATCAAAGATAGTGCGCTTAGCGTGGATGACACTATCACAAAGATAGAACATATCGTTGAAGCAAAAAAGGGCTTGGGTGTCTTTAGTATCATAGACCACAAAAAAGGAGCAGATAAAGCAGGCTTGGCACTTACTCCTACCAAAGTCATTCTCTTTGGCAACCCCAAACTAGGCACAAAACTGATGCAAAAAGACCCGCTTACTGCGCTTGATTTGCCGATGAAAGTCTTGGTATTTCGTGTAGGAAATGTCACTAAAATAGTCTATAGAGACCCACAAAAATGGAGCGAAAATTTCCAACTGAAAGATTGTAAAATGATAAAAAAGATGCGCAAAGCGATGGATATGATCACGACAAAGGCAGCTGAAAAATAAGATGATGATTTGTCATTGAAAAAGAGCTAAGCTGATATAAGCTTGGTAAATCTTGAAATCCTCTTCCATAGCCTAATTAGGCTATCATGATAGCTATAAACAGAGGAAATACCATATGAACCGCCAAATCCTTCGCCTTGCTATCCCAAATATCATCTCAAACATCTCCGTCCCGCTTATCTCTGCTGTGGACACGATGCTGATGGGGCATCTATCTGTCTCACATCTGGCGGCACTGGGATCCGGGGCGATGATCTTTGTCTTTTTGTATGGGAGTTTTGGGTTTTTACGCATGGGCACAACGGGTATCACAGCACAGGCCTATGGAGACCAAGATGATAAACTCATCGCAAATACGCTCTCCCGTGCTATCATGATAGCCTTGTTTATCGCTTTGGTGCTCATTGTGTTTCAAACCCCGATTCTCTCGCTTGCCTCTTATCTGATGAATATCGATGATGCCTATGCTGCAAAAGTGGATGCCTATTTTCACATTCGTATCATGACAGCTCCTGCCGTGCTGCTGCAATTTGCACTCATGGGGTGGTTTTTTGGTCTGCAAAATGCCATCATACCACTTTTGATGACACTCTTTATCAATATCATCAACATTCTCTTCAGTGTTTATTTTGTCAATCATCTGCATATGGGTATAGAAGGGGCAGCTTACGGCACACTCATAGCACAGTATGCAGGTGTCGTTTTTGGTGTTATCATGATAAGGAGGTATCATGTTATCTTACAGTTTATCTCTTATCATGAAAGCTTTGAAAAAGCAAAAATTCTGCGTTTTTTCCATGTCAATAAAGATATCTTTATCCGCACGTTGGCACTGACTTTTGTTTTGGCATATTTTTATTCCCAATCAGCAAAACATAGTGAATCAACACTGGCTGTTATGGTGCTGCTGCTGCAGTTTCTCATCTGGATGTCATTTGCTGTTGACGGCTTTGCCAATGCAGCAGAGAGCCTGGCTGGCAGATACTATGGTGCAAAAGAGTGGGTATTGTTTGACAAAGCTGTCAAATTCAGCTTTTACTGGGGTGCGGGTTTTGCTCTTTTGTTTTCTTTGGTTTATGGATTGGCAGGTGAGCGTATCCTGCATCTTTATACCAATCAAGAAGCGCTTATCACAGCAGCATTGCCCTATATGTGGCTGGTTTCACTGATGCCTGTTCTCTCTTTTGGTGCTTTTATCTGGGATGGTATATTTATCGGGATGACTGCTTCCAAAGCGATGCGTGATGCTGTTCTTCTCTCTATGGCTCTTTTTTTGGCTGTTTTTCATATGAGTAAAACTATCGACTACAACTGGGCATTGTGGGGATCTTTTGTCCTCTTTTTTCTTTTCCGCACCCTGATCCAGAGCTGGATGTTTTGGAAAGCGGGGAGAAGATTATCATGATATATGCTAAAATAGTACAAAAACAAAGTGACACAGGAAAAAGATGACCTACTATCCATACGAAACATTTGTTACCGATGTCAAAGCCCTTGTGAAGATGACGGCGGGTTACCCCGCAGATGCCATCATCGCTATAGCGCGTGGAGGATTGACACTGGGGCATGCCTATGCAAGTGCTACGGATAATCGCCATCTTTTGACTATCAACTCCATTCTCTATGAGGGACAAAAACGTGGTGAAAACTGTGATATATTCAATATCCCCGACCTCAGCAATACTAAAAGAGTTCTGCTGCTGGACGATATCATAGACAGCGGACAGACCATGCAGGAAGTTGTCGAAGCTGTTAAAAGATGTTATCCGGATATTGAGATAAAAATAGCTGCTTTATTTTATAAACAAAGTGCACGACTGCAAGCTGACTTTGCACTGCATGAAGCGCATGACTGGATAGAGTTTTTTTGGGAAAAAGATTTTAAAAAGGAGTCATCATGAATCTTGAACAATCAGAAGCAATACGTGCTTATATCAACAAAGAGAAGTCAGAGCAGTATTATGAAGAGGCCTTTGCCAAGTATGCTGCAGCCGGTGTAGATCAGTTTCAGTGGCATTGGTCCTGGTGGGCGATGTTTGGCGGTATATTTTATCTTCTTTATCGCAAATTGTATCTTGAAGCTTTGGTCTATTTTCTGCTGTTTGCTATCGTGGGTATGATTCCTTTCATGGGGCTTATCATGTGGGTGGCTTCTGGTGGTATCTTGCCATATTTTGTCTATAAACGCTATAAAAAGACCTTGGCACAGGTCGAAGAAAACTTAAGCACAAAAGAGGAACAACTACAAGCCCTTCGCACCGTCGGAGGTGTCAATCAATGGGCGATATGGCTTGCTATAGTCATACATGTTATCGCTTGGGCAGGATTTATCTATACCTCTATCATGATAGCCAGTTTGTCACCGGGGATTCAACACTTTGGAGGTTGAAACCTCCTTGGTGCGAGCTACAGTGATTGCTCTTTTTTAATCAGTGCGACGACACCGTCATACATATCTTGTACACACTGTACTTCAGTGACTCCCAGTCTTCTTCTGTTGCTGATATCATAGACGCCGCCTTCACTCTCTGAATGTTCTCCATGGATGCCGCGAATTTGCAAATGATATTTATCGGTGATAGCTTTAAAAGTTTCCATATCTTCTGCCAGTTTTGGCAAAGCGATATGCACACTCGCTCTCATCGCTGTTCCTAGATTTGTAGGACAACTGGTGATATAACCGAGATGATCAGTAAATGAAAATGGTACCTTTTTTTCTATCTCTTTGATAGCAGTCATCAATCTGCTAAATACCTCTTTGATATCGCCACCCATTTGCATGGATATGATACGCAATTGATCTTCTTCATTGATCCAGACAAGAAATGTTTTATCATCATTATGATAGATTCCTCTTCCTTCGGGCCAGTCACGATTTAGTCCTGCAGCCTCCAAAAATCTATCTCCCGCTTTAAATAGAAAATGATCAGCGATGAGTTTTGCACTGACCTCTTCACTCATCCCATTGAGAGGATAATAGCTGCCCGCCAACTCTCCAGTCATCGCCATGAGTGCTTCTGAAACATCTTTTTCTACCTTGTTTCTCTGCTCTTTTGTGATAGCTGGGCCTAAAGGCATATTATCTACATTTCTCCCCACACGGATTCTTGTAGAGATGATATATTTTCCATCAGGATCAGGATTTGGGGCGATGAGATCATCCGGGTTGAGATTACTGACATGTTTGTCTGTTGCCGAAAAGCCATGATACTCTTTGATGATAGGATCAAAAAGCGGTGCAAAAAGATCATAAGACTCTACATCACCGGCATAAACACCAATGCCGCTGTCGATATTTTTGACACCTGAGTTGATAGCATCTGCCAAAGTAAAGCCATTGCTGGTCTTTTTATCTTTTAGTGCCTCAAAAACCTCTTTTGTTAGATACTTGCATAGCATAGATTTACAATCTGCCGGCAGGTTTGGAAACTCATTTGTTTGACTCATATTTTCTCCTTATTATGTTGTTTTGTGGTAATAGCAAAGCAGGTTTGCGGGATTTACCCTGTATAAAGACATACTGGTGTTTTTGACCGATATCCCATTTATCTTCACAGTATGCTTCAAAGTCTTTATATTTTTGGCTGTAAAGCGACATATCGTGGATGATAGAAAGAGCACGATCCGCTTTATACATTGCATCTAAACCCTCCTGGATGATGGCCTCACATTGTCTCAATGTAATATCTCTTCTATTGTCTTCCAGCACTGCACCTCCTTTTTTCATTGCTTGATCACCGTTCCTATACCCTCACTGGTGAAGACTTCCAAAAGCAGTGCATGTTCTACACGTCCGTCGATAATATGTGCTTTAGCTACACCTCCCTCAATAGCTTCGATACATGCATTGACTTTTGGAATCATACCTCCGGCAATCGTACCTTCAAGTTTTAAGGCATTGATTTCACTCTCACAAAGCGTGGATAAAAAGTTTTTCTCCTTATCCATCACGCCTGGTGTATCTGTCATAAATATGATTTTTCTAGCCCCTAAACTTGCTGCTATTTTACTGGCTGCCAAGTCAGCATTGATATTATAACCTGGGTGATTTTTTCCATCTACTGCTGCTGCAATAGGTGCGATAACCGGGATAAAATTTTCTGCAAGAATCTTATTGATTACCCCTTCATCAACTGAAATGATATCTCCCACCAAACCGTATTTATCGATATCAACCGGTTTGGCTGTGATAAAGTTGGCATCTTTGCCGCTTATACCCAGTGCTTTGGCACCGTGTTGATTGATCAGGGCAGTGATTTCACTGTTGATATTGCCTGACAAGACCATCTCAACGACTTCCATTGTTGCTTCATCTGTGACCCTAAGCCCATCGATAAAATGACTCTTTATATCCAGTTTTTCCAGCAAGTTGGATATCTTATTGCCACCACCATGAACGATAACGGGCTTGATACCCATCAAAAACATCAGCAAAATATCTTGTGCTACTTTATCTTTAAGAAGAGGATCGTTTTGTGCGGAGCCGCCATATTTGATGACAAATATTTCTCCACTATATTTTTTGATATAAGGAAGTGCATCCAGGAGAACTTTTACTTGTTCGATATTTTTCTTCAATAACGTTCCTTGTAAGTATTTAGAAGGATGTTAACAAAAAAAAATGTAATTAAAATGTAATATATAAAAAGTTATAACATTTAGTGCCCTTTAGTCAATTTGATAGCGAAACATGCACCGCTATCTGCGTTGCCGGCAGTGATTTTGCCCATCTCTTTACTCTCTAAGATAAGTTTAGACATATAGAGTCCCAGGCCGCTTCCGCCTTTCTTCGCTTTGGTCGTAAAATAGATATCAAATATCTTGTCAATGATCGCTTCATCAATCCCACCTCCATTGTCAGAAATCAACACAGTGACTTTTTTACCATCCTCTTTGACCTCTATCATGATATGCGGTTTTTCAATATTTCTTTCAACCAGTATATCTTTGGCATTGTCTAATAGATTTAACACAACTTGCGAAAATTCGCCAGGATAACCCAAAACAAAAATAGGCTCTTTTGGTCTTTTCACATCCAATACTATATGATGATATGTCAATGACGCAGTGATGATATTGACTGCACTCTGGATATATTGTAACAGATCAAAGGTTTCTTTGGTGTGATTTGGCTGGAAAAAGTGACGAAAATCATCAATCGTATGTGACATATATTTGATCAGTTCGTTACCATTTTGCACCTTTTTTTTGAAATACTCCGGTGTTAACTCTTCAAATTCATATGCAGCATCCAGATTCATAAAGATGCCGCCCAGCTGGGCAAGTGGCTGGCGCCATTGATGGGCAATATGTCCTATCATCTCTCCCATGGTAGCCAGTTTGGACTGCTGCATCAGGAGATACTCATTTTCAAGACGTTTTTCTATCTGTTTATCGATCTCATCTTGCAACTTTTGCTTTGTCTTTTCATGTTCTGTAACATCTTTGAAAATCAGTTTAATATAGCTGTTGTGTAGATTTTTTGAGAGCGTACCTGAAACTTCAAAACTGAGATTTTTTATGGTCACTCTTTTATTTGAAAGAGAAGATTGCTTTTGAAAGTGCCTGTATATCGACTCCCAATCATCCTGTGAAAAAACTGTGATTAACTTTTTATCGATCAGTCCCTCTCCAAAAATTTTTTTTGCCTTTTTATTCATCCAGTGAATGATCGGATTTCCTTTTCCATCAAATACCTCAATGATCGCTTCTGGTAAAAGATCCATAATTTCTTGTGCATGTTTTATCTTGATTTGCAGGATGCGGCTGTAATTGCCTTTGATCTGTTTCAGGATGTCGCGATTTGTCAAAATACTCAACATAACACCATACGAATCCGTGACCAGAATCCTCCGTATTTTTTTTATTTTCATCAATGCTATGACTTCTGTCACCAAGGTATTTTCCTCAACGCTATAGACGGGAGAAGACATATATTTTTCTATTTTTTCTGACATATCAACTTCTTGATAGGTGAGTTTCAGGATATCTTTTTCGGTTAAAATACCTACAAATTTTTGCCCTTCCATCACTACAATCGAACCGATATGGTAACTTTTCATTAAATCAAGCGCATTTAAAAGTGATGCATCTCTTTCTACCGTCACCATCTCATTTTGACGCTTTTTGATATGAGAAATCTGCAAATCTACCTTATAGACATCTTCCTCCAAATAATCAAACAGATCCTCTTGAAGTACCACACCAGCGAACTTTTGCTGACTATCTGTCAAAACGATTCGTCTGATATTGTGCTCACTGAGAAAATTAAAAGCAAAGTCTATCGGTCTATTTTCATGCGTAGAAATAACTTTTTTGGTTGCAAAACTATACGCTTTTTCCTGCAAGTCCATCTTTTGCCCCAAAGCATTGATGATATCACTCTCTGTCAAAATCGCAACAGGTTTATTGTCATTTAAAAGAACAACGGATCCATCTGCATTTTGGCGCATTTGATACATCGCCTCTTTTAATGTACAGTGAAAATCTATCGTGAAGTTTTTTTTGGTTGCTATTTTTTTTAAGGTTCTCATCAGTAGCTTTCTCTTTGAAATTTATAGCCCACACCACTTATATTGTCAAACAGATCTATCTCTACTTTTTTCCGTAGATTGCGTATCTGACTTCTTATCGCATCGCGTGTCATCATTTCACCTCCCCAGATACTATCTTCAAGAATTTCATAACGAATCACCTCACCTTCATGTGCGATAAAAAACTCCAAAAGTGCTACTTCTTTTTTGCGCAAAATGTTTTTCACATCCTCTTTGACAATAGCCGCTAAACGTTTGTCATAGATATATCCCTCTCCTAACAGCACTTCTTCAGTATTCAACTCGTTTAAACACTTCCCAAAAGCGGCAAAGAGCTCTTCACTTGTCACAGGTTTGACAAGATAACGTGTCAACTCAAGCTCAATAGCCTGAAGCATAAACTCTTTGTTCGTGTAAGCCGTGGAGATCAAAATACGGCTCTTTTTATCTTTTTTTCTTATCTCTGCTGCCATTTCAATACCATTCATGCCCGGTAGATTGATATCCAACAGCAAGATGTCGGGACGCTTTTGATGGTATATTTTCAATCCTTCTTCACTGCTGTCACATGCATATACTTCTTTGCAATAACGGCTTAAAAATTCTCTTAAA
Organism: Sulfurospirillum sp.; assembly: GCA_024762875.1. Lineage (GTDB taxonomy): Bacteria > Campylobacterota > Campylobacteria > Campylobacterales > QNZT01 > JANTGR01. Next base: position 17,155 of record JANTGR010000007.1, on the reverse strand, counting down.
TGCTCTCTTACCTCTGTATCATCTTCAACATAAAGGATGGTATATGATTGCATTTTATGCGCAAAAGCTTTATGGTTCATAGTAAATCCTAACAATAAATAGATTAAAATAGCGCCATGAAATTATCAAAATCACTTCTCACAAATCTCATCGCTCTTATGCTTATCATGATAGCATTTATTTTACCAGAGTTTTGGCATAGACCACTGCTTTATGCCGGACTATTTGCACTTTCTGGTGCACTTACCAATCACCTTGCCATTCACATGCTTTTTGAAAAAGTCCCTTTTCTCTATGGTTCAGGTATCATAGAGCTGCGTTTTGAAGAGTTCAAAGATGCTATTCGGGATATGATGATGAAACAGTTTTTCAGCCATGAACAAATCAATAATTTTTTTGCAAAAGAGGAAAAAAAGATTGATCTGGCACCGCTCGTACAGAAAACTGACTTTTCACCTGCTTTTGATGCCCTCTCCAAAACAGTGATGGAATCACAGTTTGGAGCAGCACTTGGAATGTTTGGCGGGGAAAGTGCCCTGGAAAAACTCAAGGAACCTTTCTCCAATAAACTCAAATCAGCTGTCAGTAAAATTGTCTCATCTGATTCCTTCAAAACAGAGATGAACCGACATTTGCAAAACTCTGCTTTGAGTGATGACTTGATACACTCTATCGACAAAATTGTGCAGAATCGCCTCAATGAACTCTCCCCACAGCTGGTCAAAGAGATGATGCAGGATTTGATGCGCGAACACCTTGGCTGGCTGGTTGTCTGGGGTGGTGTTTTTGGCGGAGTTATCGGATTGGTCAGTGCTTACTTGGTTTAAGGCCAGATGATTGTTATAGCAAGGATAAAAAAGTGATACAGGAAGATAATTTTGCCGAAGTATTTGAGGCACTCGACCTCTCAGGACAAGAGATCAGCTGCACAGAGTTTGATGATTGTACCTTTAGCAAATGTGACTTATCACACGCACGGTTTAAGCAGTGTAAGTTTCTTGGCTGTCACTTCCACTTTTGTGACCTCTCCTTGATGCAAGTCATAGATTCACAGTTTAATGACTGTAGTTTTGAGGATTGCAAACTTATAGGAGTAGATTGGACCAAAGCATCCTGGTCTGCACTGACACAGCGAGAGCCAAAATTCTTGCGATCTGTTTTAGATGACTCTTCTTTTTGGGGACTCAAACTGGAATCTATCATGATACGTGAATGTGAAGCAAGAGAAGTGGACTTTCGCGAGGCAGATCTCACCAAAGCAGATTTACGTGATACTGACTTTATGGGTGCTCTTTTTAGAAATACAAACCTCACTGAAGCAAACCTTGCCCACGCAAGCAATTTTGACATCGACGTGAGAGTCAATGTTATCAAAGGGGCAAAGTTTAGCCGTTATGATGCAGTAAGGCTGCTTGGCGGGTTGGATATTATTCTGGTGGATTAGATAAGATTTGAAGAGCTTCATGCCATCTCAAATGGCAATCTGCTTAAGAGTATTTGAACTAGATTAAAGTCCCGCTGCTGTCATCATCTCTGTTTGATAGTGCTGAATCAGAGGATCGATAATCTCATCAAACAGTCCTCCCTCCATAATCGCATCCAAACGATAGAGTGTAAGGTTGATACGGTGATCTGAGATACGATTTTGTGGGTAGTTATAAGTTCGAATTCTAGCTGATCTATCCCCTGAACCTACCTGTGTTTTTCTATCTGCAGAATTCTCTTCCTGTTGTTTTTGCATCTCAAGATCATAGAGTCTGGCTTTGAGAACTTTCATCGCTTTATCTTTATTTTTATGCTGTGATTTTTGATCTTGGTTGGTGACAACAAGTCCTGTAGGAAGGTGTGTAATACGTACCGCACTATCGGTAGTATTGACCGACTGTCCACCACATCCAGAAGATCGCATAACATCTATTTTGAGGTCATTTTCATTGATCTCGATCTCAACATCATCCACTTCCGGCATAACTGCTACGGTGATCGCTGAGGTGTGTACACGCCCTTGGGACTCTGTTGCAGGAACACGCTGTACGCGGTGCACGCCGCCTTCATGTTTGAGTTTCGAATACGCACCCTCACCTTTGATGAGAGCGATCATCTCTTTGTAGCCATCTACTGTTCCTTCTGATGAGGACATGATTTCTACTTTCCAGCCATTGGCTTCTGCGTATCGAACATAAGCCTTAAACAGATCTCCTACAAAAAGGGCAGCTTCATCACCACCTGTTCCTGCACGCATCTCAAGATAGATATTTCTGTCATCATTGGGGTCACGTGGAAGCATGAGGATTTTAATCTCTTCTTCTATTTCAGCTTTTCTAGGTTCAAGCTCTTTAAGTTCTTCTTTTGCAAGCTCACCCAGTTCCTTATCCTCCAGCATCTCTTTATTGTCATCGATATCCGCACATACCTGGAGGTATTCTTCGGCTTTTTCTTTGATAGATTCGAGATTTTTTTGCTCACGTGACAGTTCTGTCATCTTTGTAATATCATTTGCGATATCAGGAGAACAGAGTAAATCAGAGATTTCGTTGTAACGATCGAGAAAGGGCTGGAGTTTTGATTTAAGCATATATGCGCTTTAAGAGGTCAGGTAAAACTGCTTACGCAGCTTTACCGATACTTGATACGAGTTTTGTAAGTCTGCTTACTTTTCTAGCAGCTGTATTTTTTTTCAAAATACCTTTACTTACATATGAATGAAAGTTTTTATTTGCATCTTTTAGTGCTGCTGCCGCTTTTTCTGCATCACCAGCTTCTACCGCTTCATGGATAGCTCTTGTGATGTTTTTGATTCTAGTTTTGTAAAATCTATTTCTTTCTGTTCTTTTTACTGTTTGTCTTGCTCTTTTTAATGCTGACTTATGGTTTGCCATAATCTGTCCTTATTGGAATTTTAGTGAGCGATTCTATCCAAGTCTTACTAAAATATTTCTTAATTTAAGGGTTTTTTTAGTTTTTTAGTTTTTTTATCAAAACTATTCAGAAGATTTTAATTCGTGTCGATATATATTAACAGGTATAAATTAAATTATTTTAATATTATGCAGACAATTTAAAACACTCAAATGAATAAAGGCATATAAATCATGAAACTTTTTGGAACTGATGGCGTACGGGGCATGGCAGGAGAAAAGATTACTGCATTACTGGCAATGCGTTTGGCAATGGCTGCAGGTATTTACTTTAGAAAACATTCTGTAACAAATAAGATTTTGGTAGGAAAAGATACACGCAAAAGCGGCTATATGATAGAAAATGCTATTGTGTCGGGATTGACTGCTGTGGGTTATGATGTCCGTCAAATCGGTCCGATGCCAACACCTGCAATCGCCTTTTTGACAGAAGATCTCAGATGTGATGCCGGTATCATGATCAGTGCTTCCCACAATGCCTATCATGATAATGGTATCAAGTTCTTTGATAAGCGCGGTAACAAACTGGGTGAAAAGATCGAAGCACAAATAGAAAAAATTTATTTCGATGATGCACTCATAGAAAAGCATCAGGCACTCAACATGGAGATCGGCCAATCAAAAAGAATTGATGACGTTATCGGTCGCTATATCGTACATATCAAAAATTCTATGCCGCGTTCCATGGCACTCAATGGTTTGCGTGTTGTGCTTGATACTGCCAATGGTGCCGCCTACAAAGTAGCACCTACTGTTTTTAGAGAGTTGGGAGCGGATGTTATCTCTATCAACGACCAACCTGATGGACGCAATATCAATGAAGGCTGTGGTGCTTTGCATCCGCAAAAGCTGAGTGAAGAGGTACTTAAGCTGCGTGCAGATATCGGATTTGCCTTTGATGGCGATGCAGATAGAATTGTCGTTGTAGATGAGAATGGGGAAATTGTAGATGGTGATAAACTCATCGCAGTACTTGCCTGCCACCTCAAACAAAGCAATCAACTTTCAAACAATGGTGTCGTCGCGACCGTGATGAGCAACCAGGCACTGGAAGATTATCTCACAGAACGCAATATCGAGCTCTATAGATGTAATGTTGGTGATAAATATGTCCTGGAAGTGATGCAAAAAGAGGGACTCAATCTGGGAGGCGAGCAGAGCGGACATGTCATACTCAGTGATTATGCCAAAACAGGTGATGCTTTGGCAGCCTCTTTACAGGTAGTCGTACATCTGATTCGAAAGAAGAAAAAAGCCAGTGAAGTCCTGGATCCTTTTGAACTGTATCCTCAAATTTTAAGAAATATCAAAATCAAGAAAAAAGTACCATTGGAAAAAATCGAAGGATATCAAGAAATGATAGAAAAACTGGAAAGTGATCATATCAGACCACTGATACGCTATTCTGGTACTGAAAATCTGCTTAGATTATTACTGGAAGGCAAAGACTCTAATCTGGTTAATGATAGAATGGAAGAGTTAGAAGAATTTTTTACTAAGAAACTCAATGGCTAAAACAACCAAACTTTTTCTCATCGCTTTTGTTGCCGTATTTGTCATCGACCAATTAATCAAGCAGCTATTTTTGGGTGGATTTGACTGGAATAGCCAGTGCATATCCCTCAACCTCACTTTCAACAAAGGTGTTGCTTTTTCTATGTTTGCCTTTTTGGGTGAATATTTAAAATACATTCAAGTCCTGCTTATCACTTCTGTTTTGGGCTATTTGTTATGGGAAAAAGCCGTACTAAAAGAGTATGCCTTTGCCCTGGGTCTGGTTCTTGGAGGTGGCGTGAGTAACCTGCTTGATCGCTTTATCCATCCGGGAGTGGTCGATTATGTCTATTGGCATTGTGGATTTGATTTTGCTATTTTCAATTTTGCTGATGTCATGATAGATTTGGGAGTATTGTTGATTTTGATTATCACCTTTAGAAAAAAAGATAAAGAGTAAAATGCGTTTTTTCCTTGTTTTATTTTTTTTTCTCTCTTCTCTTTTTGCTAAAAACCCCTATGAAAACCTCATACATTACCAGCTGCAAAACGGCATGCATATCTATCTCCTACCTGATTTGGAAGCACAAAATACCCAGTTGGTAGTCAATGTCAATGTTGGTATGGATGCTGAAACAGAAGCTACTGCCGGCGTCTCGCACCTTGTAGAACATATGATTTTTCGTGACACCCGGATCAAAGATGGAGATTATTACAGCCTGATCACGGAGAAGGGTGCTACCTATCTCAATGGCTTCACCGAATACAAAAAGAGTAATTTCATTGCAACGATAAATCCTGAAAGTGCCTATTGGCTGACAGAAACTTTTGCCCAAATGTTACTGGATAAAAATGTGACACAAAAAGATTTAGAGATTGAAAAACATGCTTTACAGATCGAGATAGGGGAGCCAAACTGGGTAGATCACTATCTGCCTGACAGGTTTAAGATAATTGACTACATAGATATATGGGAAAGCCTGTTTCCTCCACAGGCAAATGTCTTTAGAGACAGTTTTGGTATCGATACAACAGCTGACAAACTAAAATACCAAGATGAGTCGCTCTATAAGTATAACAATAAAACATTCTCATTGAAAGAGGTGATGGCACATTATCATGATTATTACTATCCGGGAAATATGACACTGAAAATTGCCGGAAAATTTTATACTCCACGCATGAAAGAGGTGATCGCAAAAACCTTTGGAAAAGCACCTAAACGAGAGGGAAAGAGCACAAAAAAGCCTATGATCAAAGATGCCCTGCTGGATCATAAACCATTTATCCGGTACAAAGGCGGTATGGAGGAGAGTCCACAAGTCACACTTGGTGTGAAACTGCTTATCAATGATCCGAAAAAAAAGGTGGTGATAGAGACGTATATAGAAGATTTGGCAAATCGGCTGGGAAAAATATTTCGCTCTCAAAGCGGTGAAGCATACAGCCCGTCAGGATATCTGCAAACCGAGCATAATGCAGGTATCGCCATGCTGCAGTTTAGCACTCCGCATGCTGTATATGAAAAAAATATTGAAGTGGCAAAATCCATCATGTTTAAAGAAGGGTCAGGAGATATCAATAACTCGGTCATCATCCAAGCTCTCAAAAAGCACAAAAATCAATACAATGCAATGGAGCACGATACGGCTTCATTGATGCAGATGATTGATACGTACGAAGCATTTGAGCAATTTTACGGCACTAGTGTCCAAAATCCCTATACACTCTTTGCATCTATTACACCAAGTTACTATAAAAAAGTTCTCAATGAGACTTTTAGGCCAGAACATCTTTATGCTGTATTGAAAAAAGATTATCTGCTTTTCCCTTATGAGGGGATGGTACTTTCTCTTTCTCTGCTGCTTTTTTATGTCATCTTTGTTTACAAACTCTTTCATGCAAAGATCAACAAACGCAAAGTTATATTTTACCGCCGTCTGAGTAATCCCATACTCTCTATGCTTATCATCCTGTGCGCTGTGATGATCGCTATCATGATAGCAAATTGGCTTGTCTATTTGATCGTACAGATAACACCGATCAACGATATGTGGGCAGAGGGATATGAGATACCTATGTCCTATCTTATCATGATAGCAGATACAGCGATCTTGACAGGGGTTACCTATCTGGTGGTGAAAAAACTTTTTAAATGGTTTTATTTTAAACTTTTTATTACCCATCACACTATGACACTCGTGGGGGCAAAAAGCAGATATATTGATACTGACTTAATAGAGAGTTATGAAATTGTGCCCTGGTCTTTGGCCTTATGGGGGAAAATTTACGGTGTTTCACTCTTTTTCTACAGACCGTTATTGAAAGTAAATTTGGGTCATAACAGAGCCATCTATTTACGGCAATATCATGCGCGCCACCTCCATGAAGATATCGAACTGATTGTAAAGCCTAAGCATTTTATTGAAAAAAAGCGTAAAACTAAGGAAATTTAAATAAAAATCAGGTAAAATCCTATTTCTTAAATTATTTATGGTCGCGTAGCTCAGTTGGTAGAGCACCACCTTGACATGGTGGTGGTCGTTGGTTCAAGTCCAATCGTGGCCACCATTTGGATGATGTAAAATGAGCGAAGCCCATTTTACTACGTTGATACAAGGTTCTGCTTGGTGCAGTCCCCAGGCGCAGGTATTTCTCGCTTGATTTAGATAATGGCTTCTTAACTTTTTTACAAAAAACAATAACATTACATCATAAATATAGGATTTTTCTTGGAAGATATCATAGCTATCAAAAAAGATGGCGAAATTATAGACACACAGACTGCATCGCTGCAAGAGATAGAAGGTGAAGCAATCCACTATGACAATTCCCCTGATTCACTCGAAGTGATCAGACACTCAACAGCTCACCTGATGGCACAAGCGATCAAATCTCTTTATCCTGATTCTCAATTTTTCGTGGGACCTGTGATCGAAGACGGTTTTTATTATGATTTTAGAACCTCTGAAAAACTCAGTGATACAGACTTGAAAAATATCGAAAAAGAGATGAAAAAAATCATCAAGAAAAAATATCCGATTGAAAAACATACTTATACACTTGATGAAATAAACCAAAAATTTGGTGATGATGATCTGAAGCAGGAAGTCCTCAAAAGAATATCCGATGACACACTGACTACTTATACACAAGGCGCATTTGAAGACCTTTGTCGCGGTCCCCATGTCCCCAATACAAAATATCTACACAACTTTAAACTGACCCGTATCGCAGGAGCCTATCTGGGTGGCGATGAATCACGGGAGATGCTGACACGTATCTATGGTACTGCTTTTGCAGACAAAGAGAGCCTGCAAGAGTATCTTAGCATGATTGAAGAAGCTAAAAAACGCGATCACCGCAAGCTGGCAACCGATCTCAAACTCTTTACTTTTGACGAAGAAGTAGGAGCAGGGCTGCCGATTTGGCTGCCAAACGGTGCACGCCTTAGAAGTAAACTTGAATCCCTTCTGTTTACCGCACATCGAAGAAGAGGCTATCAACCTGTTCGTGGTCCTGAAATCCTCAAGTCTGATGTTTGGAAAGTCAGTGGTCACTATCAAAACTATGGTGAAAATATGTACTTTACGACAATTGATGATATCGAGTATGGAATCAAACCGATGAATTGTCTGGGTCATATCAAAGTCTATCAAAACGATATCCGAAGTTACCGTGATCTGCCACTCAAATTTTTTGAGTATGGTGTTGTTCACCGCCACGAAATGAGTGGTGCGATGCATGGACTCTTTCGTGTAAGAGAATTTACGCAGGATGATGCACATATCTTCTGTACTCCGGCACAAATCAAAGAAAATGTTTTGGAAGTCTTGAGTTTTGTAGATGATATTATGCAAAGTTTCGGTTTTGAGTACAGTATGGAAATCTCTACAAAACCTGAAAAAGCCATCGGTGAAGATGCTATTTGGGAAAGTGCGACACAGGGCTTGAAAGATGCACTGGATGAAAATGGTATATCCTATGGTGTTGATGAAGGTGGCGGGGCATTTTACGGTCCTAAAATCGACATCAAAATCCTTGATTCTTTAAAAAGAAAATGGCAATGTGGAACGATACAGGTCGATTTTAACCTTCCGGAACGCTTTTTGCTGGACTATACTGACGAGAACAATGAAAAAGCACAGCCTGTCATGCTGCACCGTGCTATTTTAGGTTCTTTTGAGCGGTTTATAGGAATTTTGATCGAGCATACAGCGGGAGAATTTCCTTTCTTTATCGCACCAACGCAGGTGATAATCATACCAATTGCTGATGCACACCTTGCCTATGCAAAAGAGTTGGAACAGCAAATGCAAATGATGGATATCGATTGTGAAATAAGTTCTAAAAATGAGAGCCTGAACAAGCGAATCCGCACAGCAGAAAAACAGAGAGTACCAATGATTTTGGTACTTGGTGATGAAGAAGTGACGAATAAAAGTGTTGCTTTAAGGGATAGACGAGCTAGAAAACAGTATAATTTAAGCAAAGACGAATTTTACACACTAATAAAGGAGAAAATGGATGAGGTACGCTTTTGAGAGATAACAGAGACAGAGGTAGAAAAAAGAAGGATGAAACGCTTTTAAATGAAGCGATAAGACTGCCTGAAGTTCGCTGTATGGATGATGAAGGCAATCAGTTTGGGATCATTTCATCAAATGAAGCACTCGCTATCGCAGAAGAGAAGGGGATGGATTTAGTCCTCGTAGTACCCAATGCCAAGCCACCAGTCTGCAAAATCATGGACTATGGTAAATATAAATATCAACAAGAGAAAAAACTCAAAGAAGCAAAGAAAAAGCAGAAAAAAATTGAAGTCAAAGAGATCAAACTTTCTGTAAAAATAGCTGAAAATGATATCAACTATAAAGTCAAGCATGCCAGAGAATTTCTCGAAGCAGACAAACATGTTAAATTTCGTGTCTTTTTAAGAGGCCGGGAGATGGCAAACCCTCAAGCGGGAATCGATGTGCTCAATCGTGTCTGGCCAATGGTCGAAGATATCGGTACAAAAGAAAATGAACCAAAATTTGAAGGACGCTATGTCAATATGTATGTCGTTCCCAAGAAAGATAAAGATAAATAGCATTTACTGCCTATAAACGGCTATCATGATAGCCGTTTATCTCCATATTTAAGCCAAAAATCAATATAAAAAGATATAATTGCAATCTTTAAAAGCCAATTTTGGTTTTTAAAAATACAAAAAAGGAAATAAAATGCCTAAAATGAAAACACATCGTGGCGCAGCTAAACGCTTCAAAACGAAAAAAAATGGCACGATCAAAAGAGGATCAGCTTACAGAAGTCACATCCTTACTAAAAAAGATCAAAAAAGAAAAGTTGGTTTAAGATCACCTCAAACAGTTGATTCAACTAACGTTGCACAAGTAAGAACACTATTAGGTAAATAGAGTTTAGCGTTGATGGTCGGTGAACCATCTAATATCCTCCTACTAAACATAGGACAAGTTCACAAATGTGACGCCAAAATGGCAAAGGGAAAATTATGAGAGTAAAAACTGGTATAGTCAGAAGAAGAAGACATAAAAAACTTCTAAAACAGGCAAGAGGTTTCTTTAGTGGAAGAAGAAAACATTTTAGAAAAGCGAAAGAACAATTAGAGCGATCATTAGTTTATGCTTATAGAGATAGACGAAACAAAAAAAGAGATTTTAGAAAACTTTGGATCACTAGAATCAATGCAGCTTGCAGATTAAACGGTATGAGTTATTCAAAATTTATTCATGGATTGAATAAAGCAGGTATTGAGCTTGATAGAAAAATCTTGGCTGATATGGCTATGCATGATGCGGCAGCCTTTACAAAAGTAGTAGAAGCAGCGAAAGCAGCAATCTAAATTAAACTCTTTTATCTTTAGGAGGGATCATCCCACCTAAAGATAAAAGTTATATTATCCCCTAATATCCTCTCAGAATTACACCTGCAAAAATAGCCGCCAATCCCAAAACGATATTGATAGGTAGTAAGAGATTGGGAAAGTGCATAACGTGCTTTTTAGCCCCTGCCAGGTCTCCTGTAGCATATAATCTTTGCGCCTTGCTTCTTTTGATATACATATAGATGAAATTAATCGTCATCAACATCCATATTCCTTCTTTGACATGTACCAGCCAGTAAAGTTCGCTGCCCTTAAATCCAAGACCTACCGCCATCACTGTTGCTGTAAAAATCAAGATGATGATAAAAGGAATCACGAGATTAAAAAGCCGTCCTACTATCTGTAGTGTCCTGCCAAGCTTTACATTTGCATCCTCTATGGCCTGCAGACTAGGATGTACTGCTACACGCACCGCAATCATCCCCCCAACCCAAATCACAGCAGATACTATATGCAAAAAAACCAATATAGCTGCATATTCACCAAAAAAACTTGTTATACTTTCTCTCATAATAAAATCCTTATAATAAAGGATAGATTCTATCTTATTTTATCTCAAATCCATCGTAAAGCAAATCATCTTCTTCCAAAACTTCATATTTGATATCTGTTACTTGACTCAGCGGTGAGCCGTTTTGGAGAATATTGATAAAATCATCCAACTGATCATCATACAAAAAAGCAACTGCTTCAACGCTACCATCAGAAAGGTTTTTTACATAGCCCTGAATCTGTCCAAAAGCAGCCATTTGCTGAATCGTTTTACGATAAAAAACACCTTGTACTTTGCCTGAAATCAAAAATCGGTATGTATGCATTTTTTCTTATCCCTCTTGCATTTTTTTTTGCAGTTTGGCTAAACTTTCATGTTTGCCGACAACAACCAGCACATCTCCTGCATCTAACTTATGATCGATACGATGGTCTGTGAAAATAAGTTCATGTCCCAACTCTTTATCTATAATGGCGATTAAAATAACCCCGAGTTTTTTAAATGGTATCTCACTGACATTTTTTCCATCCATAAATGTCTCTTTTGTCAATGTAATTTCAGCCATTTTCAAATCATTGTGATTGTATATAATTTCATCTAATGCTTTAGTCACTGCCGGTTTGGTCAGCATATGTGCCGTGCGTCTTGCTGTAGCTTCATAAAGATCTATCACACTGTCCACTCCGGCATATTTCAGTTTACGTGTATTTTCAAAAGAGTTGCTGATGGAGATGATATTTGCCTTGGGATAGAGTGTACGCAGGCTTAATACCAAAAAAAGATTGTTTGCTGTTTTATTCATCGCACAATAAAGCAAATCTTTTTCAGGATTAATATTGAGAGAGAGAAGGTCATCATTACGTTTTATATTTATTTTCGTGATATCAATCTGTTCTTGTTTCCCACGCTCAACATACTCATCCAATCCGGTCACTACCCTTACATGATGTCCTGCATCACATAAGTTCTTATACAGCTGCCGTCCAAACGAGCCATAGCCAAAAAGTATAATTGCACTATGCCGATACATTCTTTACGCCTTTTTCTTTAAATTTGCTATCGCTGCTGTGTACCCTATACAAACTAGACTGTCTCCACATTCCAGCACAAAATCATCACTGGGATTAAATACAAATTTGCCGGATTCACTCTCACTCATTTCTTGCCTGAATATACCCAGTAAAATCAATCGTAAAGCTTTAAAGTCAACATCTTCAATCGATTTATGTTCTAAAAAACTGCCTTTTATTACACGAATCTCATCAATCTGCGTTTTTTCTTTTTCCTCTATAATAGAGAGTACAACCTTAAAAGCAGTAGGCTCACCGGCATAAACAGCACCCATCATACCTGCTATATCTTCTGGCATCACTACTTGGTCTATCCCTGCCAATTTTAATTTTTCTGCAATCTCTTCATCACTGCAGCGTGATGTAACACGCACAGAAGGATTAAGACTTTTTACATTGATAGCAATAAAAGCATTTTGTACGTCATCAGATGTTAGACAAAGCACATTCTTGATACGAGATTTTACACCTAGTTGCTCAAAAATCTCTCCTTTTGCAGCATCTGCACAGATTGAGCGGAAACCATTATTGTCAGCTTCTGCTGCCCGATCTTCATCTTTTTCCAACACAACAAACTCTACATTTTCTTTTTCGAGTTCTTTTGCAACCAATTTACCCAGTAAGCCGTATCCGCAAATGACAGTTAAATCTCTCTTCTTCCCTATCTCATGCAGCACCCTGTCTTCACGCAACACACTTAAACGCTCACTAAAAGAAGCAACAATCACTGAAGTAATAAATGAAATCAATCCAATACCTGCAATAATAATAATCATAGAGATAGCACGTCCTTCAGGCGTCACTGGAGATATATCACCATAACCCACTGTAGAAATCGTCACAAGTGCCCAGTAAAAAGCATCAAAAAGATTGTGTATATTCGGGTTTAGATTTGCACCTTCAAAGACATAAAGCATGATACCGGAGATAAAAATAAAAAATGCAGAGAGAGTCAAAAGAGTAATCAATTCAAATTTTTTATTTTTTAGTACATATAAAAATCCTGTTAAACTTCTTGCATACCGCAGCATCTTAAAAGCCCTAAACAGTACCAACACACGTAAGATTCTCAGACCACGATAACTAGGTAAAATAGCAATAAGATCGATAATTGCAGATAGTGAAGTCACATATTCTAATTTTGTTTTAAATATTTTTTGGAACAAAACAGTATAAGAGAGAGGCTTTTCAAAAAACTGACACTCTTCATACTCATCGATAATGATTTTGTGCATATCGCTATAAATCCACATACGTAAAAAGTATTCTAACACAAATACAGATGTTACAAAATAGAGATCATAATCATCCAGCCATTGAGGGATGTGCTCTTTAACATCAACCACCAAAATCGTTACACTGGAAAGAATAATAATAATCATAAAAAAATCAAAATATTTTTTGTAAGGATATTGGTCATTTTCAAGTAAATTATAAAAAAAGTTTTTGATTGTATTGTAGATAGGCAAACTTTCCAGCCAATAGGAAAACGATACTAATTTATGCATATTTTTTGTCTCTTTCATGCTTTTAACAACTTCCCTAATACACCAGATATTTTTTCCCTGCCGTACATTACATAATGCAGTTCATAGATATTGTTCAACACATAAGCAAGATCTGTCTCACTCTCTTTATCATGACAGACAACAAGCAGGACATCATTCAGACGTACCTGAAAATTATCATCCGGTAGAAGATATTCTTTCCCCTCTCTTACAAGCATAAGAAACATGACATTATTGTTCTTTTCATAATCTTTCCGTGATCTTTTGAGCACACCAAGCGTAATAGTGTTATTTTTCATTAAAGAAATAGAGACAGCATTGGCTTGTTTTTGACTCAATGACATCTCACACAGATAAGGATCACAGCCCATCTTGGTGACGATACGATTGACCAGATTTTTACCCCAATTTTCATCTTTATCATTCAACAATTTAACAAATCTGTTGGCAAGCGGCATTGCCAGATAATTATATATTTTATTGCTAACAATCTCTTCGAGTACATAGTTGCGATCTATCGGTGCAGAATCAAATATACTCACATCTTCTATCTCATTTTCTCTTGCAATCGTGTAAATATCCGGATTCAGTTTTTTAGCGATAAAAATAATCGCTAAATTGACCATATCATCTCTTGTCCCCGCAATTACAATGGATGCATTTTTTATACCTGCTTCTATCAGTTTTTCTTCAACCGTATCATTTCCATAGATATGGGAATGATTTTCCTGTGCAAATATTTCACCTGAATCGATAAAAGAATAATTAACTTCTGCTTTTTTCAGTCCACTCTCTAAAGCCTTTCCCATACGCCCATAACCATAAACCACACAGTTACCCTTGGGAATAATATCTTTTTTTTCCAATTTCAAAGTACGTCCATATACCCAAAGTTCCAGCAGCCAAAGATGGGGCGCTGACAAAGCAAGGGATAAACGGTTTGAGATTACTTTAAAAGGATTTTCTATATGTGACAAACCCAAAGAATAGAGATAATCACTATTTTCAATACTTGATGAGCGTACCAAAAGAGAAACATTTTTATTGAGATATTGGCATTTCATAGCAAGAGTTGTGTTTTTTTTGTCATCTTCAAAAACAATGATTGCCGCTTGGCAATTTTGAGAAAGTATACCTGTTATCTTCAATAATTCCGGATCAAGCACATCTGCGGCAAAACCCGGTACAAAAGGATGATAATTTTCCAGCCTTAAAGCATCTATTTTATCCTGGTCTTTATCAATGATCACCATACGTTTATAATCTCTATTGAGTTTTTCTATCAGTTTTTTTGTAACATTGTTATATCCAAATACCAGAATAAAAGGTTCATTGATCTTTTCAACAGATTTGATAAAACTTGATCTTGCCAACTCTAAAGAGAGCACTTTATCCTGCATTAAAGCGATGATACTACCTATACCGTAAAACCAGCCAACAACAGTGATATAAAGAGAAAAAGAGACCCACAGACGCTGAGGATATGTAAAAGTATAAGGGGATTCACCAAATCCAATCGTAGATGCCATATAACTTACAAAATAAAAAGCATCAAAAAAGTTCAAATGATAGACTTCACCTTTATCATCCACTCCAGGGATTAAAACCATTCCCAAAATAGAAATGGCAAATGTCAGTATGATAATGAGAAAAGGGAGCCTTAATCTCCGTATTACGATCCAGCTAGATAAACTATTCATCATTTATCTTTTGGATTTTAAGGTATCACCTACAAAGATAGCTACAGAAGTGATATTTGCCAGTAAAGCACCTCCGGAAAGTGACACTATGGCAGTTGATATTTCCTCGTTCATAGTTCCCAAGCCATACAATCCATACCCCCATATAGAAGCAGATGCGATTAATTGTATATCTGCCACCAAACTTGTAGCCAGCAGAACCGAACCTATTTGTGTTTTATCTCCAAACTTGAGAATTGTTGCAATCAAGTTCACGACAATCGCTGCAAAAAGTTCATATCGACTGTGCTCAACCAAAATTTCAGGAGAACCATAAAAAAAACCAAAATTAAGCGTCATTGCCAATATAAAGAAAAAACCTGAAATGACTTTCTGTAAATTCATTATAACTCCTTGTTAAATAATGTAGTAAAGTATTCTTGATATTATAGTGAATTAAAATGGAATTAAAATGGAATTAAAATGGAATTAAAATAAAAATAGACTGTTTTTTAAAAAATAACAAGATGGTGCGCACGAGAAGAGTCGAACTTCCACACCCGAAGGCACATGAACCTGAATCATGCGTGTCTACCAGTTTCACCACGCGCGCAAAGATTGAAAAAAATTGAGTTAAAAGATGGTGCGGATGAAAGGACTTGAACCTTCACGCCGTGAGGCACCAGATCCTAAGTCTGGCGTGTATACCAATTTCACCACATCCGCACAACAATAATAAGGGTGGTACGCCCGTCAGGATTCGAACCTGAGACCCTCGCCTTAGAAGGGCGATGCTCTATCCAGCTGAGCTACGAGCGCACAAAAAACAACTAATTAATCAAGTAAAATAAAACTCTTGCCAAAAGCAAAGCTTTAGTTGAAACTTTCTTTACTTCAAAGAAGTAATAGCTTTAGCGCCTCAGCGGCGTAAGCGTAGATAAACTGAGCTTTGCTCATTTTATCGTAATTTAGGATGGTACGCTCGACAGGAGTCGAACCTGTAACCTACAGAGCCGAAATCTGTTGCTCTATCCAGTTGAGCCACGAGCGCTTAACCGTTTTTTTAAAATAATGGGGTGAGATACGGGATTCGAACCCGCGACCCCCGGCACCACAAACCAGTGCTCTAACCAGCTGAGCTAATCTCACCATATGTCATCTATATTTTAATTTTTGATGGTCGGAGTGAAAGGATTCGAACCTTCGACCCCCTGGTCCCAAACCAGGTGCGCTAACCAGGCTGCGCTACACTCCGAGGTTTTCAAAAACTTTTATAAGCTTTTGAGAGATGAGATTTTACCCTAATAACAAAAATAAGTCAATAGTTTTTAGCTTAAATTTTTAAATTTGTATAAACAGATAGATATTTTAAATTTTATTGGTAAAAACAGCCATTATTTTGTTACTATTAACGTAAAAAGGCATTTTCATGAAACAAAACCCCTGGGACTTCATCGCCTCCTTCTCCACCATGCAGATTGCTTCCATTAACAAAGATTTAACAGCCCACAGCTCTTATGCCCCTTTTGTTGAAAATGAACATAAATTTTATATTTGTATCTCTCAAATGGCAAAACATACACAAAATCTCTCCAATAATAAAAGCATTTCTATCATGATAATAGAAGATGAATCAAAAAGTGCAAATTTATTTGCAAGAAAACGGATTACATTTGATATGCAAGTCAAACCCATTGAACGCAATTGTCTCACTTTTAATGACATCATGATACTCTTTAGAGAGAAGTTTGGCGATTATGCAGATATTTACGAAAATATGGTTGATTTTCAACTTTTTGAGCTGACTCCGCAAACTGGACGCGCAGTTTTTGGCTTTGGTGAAGCCTATGACTTTCTTGATGGCGATTTCCAGACAAATGCAATGGGCATGGGACATCAAAGCAGGTAAAGATTAAAATTATTCTATAAATTGTCGATCTACCTATCAAAGGACAAAGGATCATGCATGTTTGGCAGCTTAATGTATCAATTTCGCGGTCTCAAAATGGGATATATGTTTTCCCTGATTGTTTTTGGAATCATTTTTTCTATCACCACAATATCCTATCTCTACCTCTATAAACA
>JANTGR010000006.1 GCA_024762875.1 Sulfurospirillum sp. | reverse complement strand
CTCCCTCTTTCATCCCTAAGAGTAGCACCTTTTCAAATGACGAAACCAAATACTCAAACTCATCTTCACAAGCTTTAGCGATATCTTCATCCAAAGCCCCCATCTCAAACATCAAACGATGAAGTGGACAGCCATGCGTGATAAGCATCCTGTTTC
Organism: Sulfurospirillum sp.; assembly: GCA_024762875.1. Taxonomy (GTDB): domain Bacteria; phylum Campylobacterota; class Campylobacteria; order Campylobacterales; family QNZT01; genus JANTGR01. Next base: position 34,139 of record JANTGR010000006.1, on the reverse strand, counting down.
TAGCAATCCTTTTGATGGCAAACTCGATGATGCGCATCGCGGACATATCACTTTTCATCTCAAAGTCAAAAAACTCCCGTACCTTTGGCACCAGTCGCTCCTCTATCATTGCCAAAACAAGCGCCTTTTTTGACTCAAAATGGTGATACATCGAGCCTCTGGGAACGCCGGCTTTTTTGAGGATAGTCGCCGTTGCGGCACCACAATATCCATACATATAGACTTCATCAAAAGTCACATCAAGCAATTTATCACGACTTGTTTTTTTCTTTTCACTCATCTTTGCTCCTTTTTTAAAATCACCACACCACTCTCTGGTATCAATAACAGTGCATCCAAATATGCTGCAAGCCATTGAAAAGTCTTGGGTGAAAAAAAGATAATATGTGTCAAATCCCGTTTATAATACCAATTGGCAAAATCCTCTACACGAAATGCTGTCATCAAGCCGAGCACACCGCCATCTTTCAAACATTTCCACAACCTTTCTATCTCTTGTAAAGGTTGATGTAGATGTTCTATCACTTCTGTACTGGTGATAAAATCATACTGCTGTTGAAATACTGCTTTATTATCATGATAGAAGATATCATATATATCCATCTCATACCCACGCTCTTGCATCAAGAGCGACAAAGTCGGTCCAGGCCCCGAACCAAAATCGAATCCCCTGCTTCCATCCTCTATATGTGTCGATAAAGGAAGCAATAATCTATCTAAAAAGTTGCAATACCCAACATTCTCCGGACTGTTTTGATGGTGGTTATATTTTGATTTTTCATCTTCTTTGGAGACAAAAAAATGTTTGGGAACAAACACGAGATCGCAAGTATGACATAGATGGTATTCTCTGTTTTCAGATATATGAAAAAGAGAGTGTTGTGATGAGCGGCACAGGGGGCAGGAGAATAATTTTTTTTCTATCATGATAATGAGACTTCAATTTTTTTATAATGATAGTATGATTTTGTAAAAAATAAGATTAGAAAGAAAAATTGAAAGTCATTGGATCCTTCCCTCGACTTTCAATTTATTTAGAAGCACTCGCGCTTACTGAGCACAAGGATCAGCAGGACAAGGACATGCTGGTTTTGGTGCTGGACATGCTGGTACTGTTACCACTTCACATGGTCCACATACATAAGAACATGGATTTGTAGTTGTTGTAGTTGTTGTAGTTTGAACAACTGTACCATAAGCCGGTGCAGTATGAATTGGTCTTGTACCTACTGTTAAGCCGGCATAACCACCTACTCTAAGCCCCAATACTGTTAGACCACCATCAACACCAACTAGTGTCACGTCAGCCTGAGCCATGCTTGCAACTGCTACCATAGAAATAGCCAATTTTGCGAATAATTTCATTTTTTCCTCCTCAAAATAGATAAATCATTATTATCTATCTAACTAAACATACAAAATAACAAAGGTTATTTTGCTCCTCTTTTATAAACCAAATAAGACCAGTCTTAAAACAAATATATATTTATGTTATAAGTGTAGGACACACTCTCTTAAGAAAGAATTTCAGTAAAATCACAATTCTAATAATTTCATTTTTAATTTTTTAAAAATTTAACTGTAACCTAGGGTAACAAAAAAAGAGAAAATAGTTAATAAAAGGTAAACTAAAACATACTAAGTAATAAATAAATTACTTAGTATAGGATGCTTTTAGATCCTCTATTTTGGATCCGAGGTTTAAAAGTAACATATCTGCCACTACCAATGCGGCCATTGATTCAGCAACAATCGATCCGCGTATAGCCACACAGGGATCATGTCTGCCCTTGAGTTCACACGTCACTTCATTAGCGTAAATATCTACAGTTTGTTGTTTTTGGAAGATGGAAGGTGTAGGCTTAAAGTAGACTTTGATATCAATGGCATCACCATTGCTCATCCCCCCAAGCAAGCCCCCGCTGTGGTTAGATAAAAAACCCTCATTGCTAATTTCATCATTGTTCGCAGAACCCAGCATTGAAGCAGATGCTGCGCCCTCTCCTATCTCTACCCCTTTGACTGCATTGATACTCATCATCGCATCAGCCAACAGCGCATCCATTTTATAGTAGATAGGCTCTCCTAATCCGACAGGGGTATTGATAATTTTCACCAGTGCCACACCGCCAACAGAATCATGGGCATTTTTAGCTTTCAAAACAGCTTCTTTTTGTGCCGCTTCTTTTGTCTGGTCCAGCGCATATATCTCGCTCTCTTTGGCAGCCTCAAAATCAAAACGCTCTGCCTCTATCCCATCAATAGCAAAAGTACCGCTCTTCACTTCAATATCCAGTTCTTTTAACATGAGTTTTGCCACAGCCCCTGCTGCCACACGGGCGGCTGTTTCTCTCGCTGAACTTCTTCCTCCTCCGCGATAATCACGCAAACCATATTTATGAAAATAGGTAAAATCTGCATGCCCCGGACGAAAAAGATCTTTGACATTGGTGTAATCTTTACTTTTTTGATTGGTATTGTATATCACCATTGCGATGGGTGTACCTGTACTGACGCCTTCAAACACACCTGAAAGAATTTCAACTTTATCATCTTCTTTTCGGGCTGTTTCAAACTTGCTTTTTCCGGGTTTTCGTCTATCAAGTTCACTTTGGATAAAGTCTTCATCGATTTTAAGACCTGCCGGTACGCCATCAACTACACAGCCCAGTGCCCTGCCATGTGACTCTCCAAATGTTGTCATGATAAATTTTTTGCCAAAGCTGTTGGACATTAACTTTCTTCCTTTTTTAAAACTTCTAAAGCTATCCTTGCTGCTTCCTGATGTGCTTCTTTTTTAGAACTGCCTTTAGCTGTACTCAAGGCTTGTCCACTCACTTTTATCATCACTTCAAACTCTTTTTTATGATCCGGACCAGACGCTGATATCACATGGTAGTCGGGTGTCACACCCATTTTAGCCTGCGTAATTTCCTGCAGTGTTGTTTTATAATCTCTAAATACACTTTGCAAATCTATCTTCGGATATGCCTCTTCCAGCAGTTTCAAAGCAATCTCTTCTGCTTTTTTAAGACCGCTTTCAAGATAGATTGCACCGATCAATGCCTCAAAAGCATTGGAACAGATTGAGGATTTACTGCGTCCCTGATTATTCTCTTCTGCTGCTGAAATAAAGATATGCTTTCCCAGATCGATTGAGTTGGCCAGCTTTTGAAAACCTTTCTCATTGACAAGCGATGCTCTTAACTTGGAAAGATCACCCTCGTTTACTTTTGGAAATTTTTTAAAAAGATATTCACCTACAATCAAATCAAGTACCGCATCACCCAAAAACTCCAAACGCTCATTGTTGTATGGCTTTTTACAACTTTTATGCGTTAAAGCTTCCAAGATCAATGCTTCATCATGAAACTCATAGTTAATGCGCTGTTCTAGTTCTCGAAGCCATTTCATACTCTTTCTCCTGACATTTTTTGTATCATTTCAGCTTCCCCTCTTGCTATTTTATCACATTTTTCATTTTCTTCGTGTCCGGCATGTCCTTTAACCCAGTATGCTTTAATCTGATGCCCTTTTGCTACTTCCAGATATTCCTGCCACAATTTGGGATTTTTGACTTTTTTAAACTCTTTTTTAATCCAACCATCAAGCCATTCATTGATCCCTTTTACAACATAGGAGGAGTCACTGGTAATCTCCACCACACATGGTTCTTTTAACAGTTTCAGCCCTTCTATCACAGCTTTGAGTTCCATTTGATTATTGGTAGCAAGTTCCTGGGCGCCTTTGGCTATCTTTTCATGTCCCTTGTATTTTAAAATAGCACAATACCCACCATAGCCGGGGTTGCCCAGTGAGGAGCCATCACTATATAAATGAACCTGTTTCATAGCCTCTCTTTATTAGATTTGTTTCAATTTCTGCTGTATCAATCTGCTGACATTTTGGACAACGGTAAAAATAAAGCGGAAAAACATTTTTACAATTTGAACACATATATGAAAAACTCATATCCGCACTTTCATCTTCTTGCAAACGTAACTTGATCAAAGCATTTAATTCAAATATATCACTTTCATTTGCCTCCAATATATCCCCTTTTGCTGTAAATATTTCAGCCAGCAGGGGCTGTTCTTTGACAAAATCAAGATCAAATCGTTCTACTCTTGTCACCCATAGCAAATCCATAATGTTTTTAAAATCATATGCCTGCAATATTGCCTTGTCAAAAGGCAGGTTATTGCTTTTGAGAAATTCAAACAGTTTTCTCTGTATGATTTTATTTTCAAGGCCAAGTTTTTTCAAGGCACTTATCTTTTTTTCTGCTTTCAAATTTTTATCATGCAAAATGCTCAGGGTTTTAAAATAGAGCTTCTTTTGCCCTGTATCTGAGCCAAACTCTTCCAAAGTATCCAAAACTTGCAGTGCTTTATCATATTCACGCAGGGTTTCATAAATCACACTGAGATACGTTAATGCTTCTTCATTTTTAGGATACAGCCTAAGAGAGGTCAACAAAATCTCACGTGATTTTTGTAAAAATCCCGCTTTATAATAAGTCTTTCCAAGCAGTGTTAAAACATCTTTGCGTTTTTTAGGGCCGACCATGTTTTTCAGGATCGAGAGATAAATTTCGATTGCCTTCTCATACTCTCCGCTTTTTTCATATGTCAACGCCATGAGAATAGCCGATTCGGTTGGAAGATCTTTTTTACGTATCAACATCTTATAATCATCAAAACTATGATACTGATCAAATTTATTGACAAATTTTTTAATATTGGTTTCATCTTCCTTATGCTTAAAAATCCCCCACCAGTAAGAGGCAGTTGAGATAATAAAAATCAATGCAAAAAGGATAATGACACCATAAATGGGGTCACGATAATCAAGTGAAAGTAAGTCCAATATATTTATCCGGTTATTGTTTAATGAAGTCCATAGAAGACTACTGGAAGAATTATATCGAGATTAGCGGATTAAATCAATCGACCTGTCTGATTTTATTTGATAGCGTTGCAAAATCATATCTTTTGCCCGCTTAGCATCCTTCACACTGATTGCTATTTGTGAGCCTTCTCTATCTTCCAGGCGTATAAATTCACCTTTACTTTGTATCAATTTTTGGTAAAAATCTGCAAAATCTTTAAACGTTTCTCCGTTGATACTGACAACCGGCCATAACCTGAGACCATGATCACCACGGTTATACTCCGTTGCCAAGACCCGCACCAATACAACAGCCCCTTTTTTCTTTTCGCTTGGCCATTGTCTTGTTAAAGCACGCAATTCAAGCACAGAACCTCGCACAGAAGAGAGCAAATTGCTGGTCAAAGGTGCAAAAACATAGCCGCCAAAGATAAAATAACTGGGGCGTTTATCATATTGTAATGTTTTGACCAGTAAAAAATCATTGCTTTTATGCAATAGTTTAATAGGCACTTTTATGATCTTTTTATCCCTTAAAATATCCAGTATAACACTCTCACCCATCTGATGCATATCCAGGAAATATTTATACGATGTAAACTCATGATGGCGAAATTCCACTGTACCGTCATTTTCTATCTTGTGTCCGTCTATAGCCGCTAACACATCTCCTTTTTTGATACTCTCACCTGCGATACAGTTGTACAGCTTACTGATAATCAATTCCCCAGTCACATTCTCATCCAATTGATGCATCTTTTTTAGTGCCGGGTTTTCCATGCTTTGTGTGAGGATACCGATATCAGGATACCCATCATACTTGCCATCTTTTATATCTGTTAAAAAGTGCATGACCATATTGACAGGTACCAAATAACCGATATTTTGGGAGTGACGTCTCTGCTGCATCACTACGCCTACTATTTTACCATCTGACAGTGCTGGCCCTCCACTGTTGCCTGGATTGATCGCAGCATCCACCTGGATACCCAAAAATCGCTCTCCACTATGTACATAGCGTATATGTTCGATACGTGAAACCACACCGGTTGTTACACTCAGTGTATCACCCCCGGTAGGAAAGCCATACACAGTAATCTTTTGTTGTATTTTGGGTAAAACACCAAATTCTAATGCTTTTGCGCCTTTAAAAAAATCTTTGTCTTCAACACGCAGCAATGCCAAATCTGCCTGATGTGAAACACTGAGAACAGTCGCCTGATAACGTTTTCTTTCTCCATATCTTCGCACTTCGATAAAGGTATTGTTTGCCACGACGTGGGCATTGGTCAAAATCAAATTATCTTTGATAATTGACCCTGAACCACTTGCTCTGACAATAGAAACATTCCAGGGTTCCATATAATTGGGTATTTTAGATACAGCATAAATTTTTACAATAGAATCTTTGATGCCATTTTGTACAAAAGCAGCATAAGAAAAAGAGCTGGAAAGTATTATCATGATAAGAATTTTGAATAGATACATATAGGGCTCACTTATTTTTGACTAAAGGGCACCTCTAAAAACTCTAGGCACTCAGTATATTGTATCCAAAATTTGTAGTATTTGAACCTTGTATGGACTTTAAAAGTCCATACAAGGTTCTATGTAAGCTTATAGTGCTTCTTCGTCTTCTTCACCCGTTCTGATACGGATAGTTTTTTCAATTGTTGATACAAATATTTTACCATCACCAATCTTACCGGTTTTTGCAGCTGTAGTTATAGCAGTTATTGCTTTCTCTACAAACCCTTCAGAGACAACAATCTCAAGCTTTACTTTTGGTAAAAAATCTACCACATACTCAGCTCCTCTATAGAGTTCCGAGTGACCTTGCTGACGACCATATCCTTTTACTTCAGATACGGTCATACCTTCTATCTCAGCTTCTACCAAAGCTTCTTTTACATCATCCAATTTAAATGGTTTAATAATTGCTTCAATTTTTTTCATTATTTATCTCCTTTTTCTAAATATATAAGCACGCTTATAAGTTGATTGCTTTCTCACCGTGAACTGATTCATCCAGACCCATCTCTTCATCTTCAGCATTCACTCTACCACCACCAGTTAAAGCACTAGCGATAAAATAAACAATGACTGTACCAATCAAGGTCCATGCGCCTACAACCAATACTGATTGAAACTGTACCATGATTTGTCCCATTCTGTCTCCACTCTCTTTAAGTGGACCATCCCATAAAAGATCTTTGTCATTAAGTGCCAGGATACCTGTTGCAATCGCACCCCATAGACCTGCTAGAAAGTGAATACCAAAAGCATCAAGACTATCATCATATCCAAGTTTTTTCTTCAGTACCACTACACCGAAAAATCCGATTAGTGCTCCAACAATACCTACAATAAATGCCCCGCCGACACTTACAAAACCAGCAGCAGGCGTAATCGCAACCAAACCGGCAACTATACCTGAAGCAATACCTAAAAGTGTAGGTTTTTTATAGATAATCCACTCTAAAACCATCCAAGTCACACCAGCAGCAGCTGTCGCAACAGTAGTTGTAAGAACGGCTAAACCAGCGATCGCATTTGCACCAAATGCAGAACCACCATTAAATCCATACCAGCCAAACCACAATATAGCTGCACCTGCAGCTGTCAGGATGATGCTAAAAGGTTTCATTGCAGTTTTAGGGTAACCGGCACGTTTTCCTACTAAAACAGCCAAGACCAAACCAGCCAAACCACCATTCATATGTACAACTGTACCACCTGCAAAGTCAAGTGCACCGGCATCAAAAAGATAAGCACCGTCACCGCCCCATACCATATGGGTAATAGGTGCATAAACAATCAATCCCCAAAGAATTACAACCAGCATCCAAGTTGAAAACTTCATACGCCCGATAACAGAACCAGAAGCAATGGCTACGGTAATAGCTGCAAAGGTACCTTGGAAAGCTACAAATACATAAGTAGGATATGAACCACTGAGATCACTCCAGCTTATACCACTTAATAATACATTTCCAAATCCGCCCATTACATTTTGTATTGCTGCACTCTCTGATGCACCAAATGCGATTGAATAACCTGCTACAATCCATACAACCATAGCCATAACAAATGCACCCATTACCATAGCAAATGTATTTAACGCGTTTTTACTACGTGTCATACCTGCATAAAATAGTGCCAGTCCTGCGGGTGTCATCAACAATACAAATGCGGTTGACACCATCATCCACGCTGTATCACCTGTATCTAGTTTTGGTGCCTCATCTGCAAATGCAAATGCCGGCAACATAGCCAATAAAGTTAAAAGTCTAAACTTCATCTTCTTACTCCTTCAAATTTTTTGTATCCACATCATATCAACATATTTCATGGATTGTATAGTATAAAATGATTAAAAATTAATCAATCATTAAAAATATAGTATAAATCATAAATAATGATAATAATTATCTTTATTGGTTCATATAATATAATTTTTTTTTATATTTTAAGCCTTTGTTAAATAAGAAACATTTATAATAATAGTTCCAAAACATATAGGAGGTAATTATGAAATTACGAAAAAGCGCTTATGCTGTTTCTGCACTTTCACTTGTGGCTATTGTCACAGCATGCAGCGCCATGCCGAATGATGCAGTCAATGATGCAGTCGCTGCAGAGGCAAAACATATAAAATCTGCTTCTACAACAACTACAGCACCGGCAACATATACAAAAACCCCGCCGTTTAGCATGTCTAAACTAAAAGCTGATGGTGTACACTTTGCACCTAAAAATGACTACAATATTTTCATCAACTATGAACTGGGTATGCACTGTGTTGGTTTTGAAATGAGTTATTGTTGTGTTATTCCGCCATATAACTCTATTCAAGCCCAAGCAATTCAAAGTGGGGCAAAAGGCAAATTGCCAAAACTTTTAAGTCCGGATGATGAAGTAAAGCTTTACTATAATGTAAAAGACAACTCATATAGTGAAGGTAACAAGATGAAATACTGGTCTGTACCTAAAGATGTCGACGGAGATGGTCACTTTGACAGTCCGGGTGATAATGTTGCCAACTATGTATGGGGACATCTCTTTATCTATAAAGATCTAGAAGGTACCATTCCTGCAGGTGCTGCAGATAAAGACAGACTGCGAATTGGTAAGCAGATCAAAGTGAAGTTTGATTGTGGACCTTCAGGACAATCTATAGCTGGCGGATATCTCACTTATGCTGGAAAGCATGGTGGAAATATCGTTTTTACAGATACATTAGTGCCACAAGTCAAAAATATTCCACTGACTTTGACATCTTCTTATGTTTGGGATGCGCTTGGTCTTCCATTGACAGCATTTAATGACAGTACAAGAAGAGGTACGATCCGCTCAGTCACAGAAAAAGACTTCCAGCCATTTCAGTATTCTCAGGTTCAGTTACATACAAAAGAGGGGAAACCAGTTCTAAATGCCAACAATCAGGTCACACAATATTTTGGAACAAATCCGGTAGATATACCAAACTGTTATGCCTGTCACTCAAGAGAAGGTAAAGCAGCACAGATGGCAAGAGATGAAGGACTAAAACTTTCTGATAAAGAGTATGCATACTGGAAATCTTATCCGGATGAGAGTGAATATATGGCAAGACTTGCAGAATCTTCAATCAATATACTTTCATTGCATGATGCACACCATGGTACAACATTTTTGTCAGACTACAAATCCGATGCACCGGGTAACCGTTTGGGTAAAGTAGGTGAAGTCAACTGTGCCGATTGTCATGGTGACAATGTTTCAGGGAACCTGCAAGAACCACGTCCAACAGCAACAGGTTATAAAGCAGTTCATGCCAAAACATTAACCGAAGCGATACATGGATTCCACTTGGGTATGGTACCTATGCCAGATGCTGCAGGTAGAACACAGGCATGTCAATCCTGTCACCCTACACACTTCCAGGATCCATCTATGAATGATGACTCCAATCCTTACAGAGTCACGGATAGATATGGTAAAGGTCGATTTTCCAGTAAAGATATCAGAAATAGTGGTGGTGGTTGTTATGTTAGACGTGATGCACACTCCAATCCAGATGCAAAACCGCCTTTCTTCTTAAATGAATATGGTAAACATCAACTTAATGAAGTCAGTATGAAAGACGAGCATGGAAAACCTGTCTCTAAAATGAGAGGTCTTTACTGTACAAACTGTCATACAAAAGTAGCACAGAAAATGTACAAAGCTGATAACATAACAGAAGCACAAACATTAACAGGTGATAGTATCAGAGGCAAATCTCTCAAAGAAATTATCGATGTAGTGGCTGGTGGAGATGTTAAACTTTTCAACTCATATGCAGATCCAAAAACTACCGGTAACAACGAAGCACTGAGTTATTATACAGATCATGAATCAGCAACTTTGGTAAAAAATGTAGCTAAAAAAGGACTGGATCTTAAACCATGGAATCATCCTACTGGTGGAGAAGTACCTTATAAAGCAGCTTCTGGCGGAAATGACTGGTGGTTGAGTGCGTCAGAGCCTCATTGTGCAGATTGTCACATCGCACCATTTGTTGAGAGTATGGGTGGGCAGTACTTCCCAATCGATCAACCAAATAAATTGTCACTTTTCAGATATTCTAAAGGGCATGGTAATATCGCATGTCAATCTTGTCATGAATCAGCACATGGTTTATACTCTACAAGATATGACGGGCCAAATAGAACAGTTGATAAAACAACACATGAACAAGCACTTCAATACAGCCCTGATGGTGAATATGCAGGTCCTGTAACATGTGCAGCTTGTCACACAACAAATAAAAACGGTGTACCAAATATGCTAGACGGCACAGAGTATGAAAATGACTACTGGGCTTCAGTCACATTGGCACACTTTATGAGAGATGGAGATCAGAAACTTTCTGTAAAAGAATTGGTTGAAAAATATCCATACGGCAAATCAAGCAATATCGTTAGCAAAGGTTGGAAATAATTTCCAACTTTAGTTAGCCATGTTGATAAAAGGGGGTTGGTGGTTTTCCATCAGCCCCCTTTTTTATTTCCATTAAAAAAGCGTTATTCTCACACCACAAAACCTAATAACTTATGATATAATTAGATATGAAAATTAATAATGCAGCATTGGAATTAATTCGTAATCATCACACTGTCATTATCAAAAGCAGTGGTGATTGGGTCATCACAACTGTAGCTCCCATGGAAAAATTACTGAAAAAATTACTGAGAACAAATCTGAGCCAGGACAAAATCATTTGGGATTTTTCACAGACTGGATTGATTGATTCTGCAGGAATGATCCTTATCATGGAATTTGAAGACCGCCTGATACATGCAGCAGCAGCATTTGAAAAAAATAATTTTTCAAAAGAACATACCAAAATTTATACTCTTCTCCAGGATAATATCGCACAAAAAATCCCGCACAAAAAGAAAGTATCATTATGGAAACGTTTTTTTGAAAATTTAGGTCGAAGCAGTACACTTTTTGTACAGGATATTCTCGCTTTTTTTACTTTTTTGGGAGAGATTACCATTCAGCTTTTTTACTATTTTCGCCATCCCTCATCTATACGTTATAAAGCCATCATCAAATATATAGAATCTTCTGCCATAAAAGCACTTGGCATCATTGCATTAACAGCATTTCTCATCGGCGTGGTCATCGCCTATCAAAGCGCTGTACAGTTGGAAAAATTTGGTGCAAGCATCTTCATCGTTGATATGATTGGCATCTCTATTACCCGTGAGCTGGCACCATTGATTACCGCGATCGTTGTAGCAGGGCGTAGCGGATCTGCCTATACAGCGCAACTGGGTGTGATGAAACTCACAGAAGAACTTGATGCGATGCGCACAATGGGATTTGATCCTTTCAGATTTTTGGTGTTACCACGCATTATCGCTTTGATGATTGCGATGCCTTTGCTGATCTTTTTTGCAGATATAGTGGGTATATTTGGCGGTATGGTAGTTGCCAAAGCACAGTTACATATCTCTTTTTCATCATTTTTAGAACATTTGCAAACTGCCTTGGATACAAAACATTATTGGGTCGGAATCTTTAAAGGGCCTTTTTTTGCATGGCTGATTGCTACCATCGGCTGTTTTAGAGGATTGCAAGTTTCCCGTGACACAGAAAGTATCGGTTACTATACCACAATCAGTGTGGTCAATGCCATCTTTTTGGTCATTGCCTGTGATGCTGTTTTTTCTATCATATTGACAAAGTTGCATATATGAAAAAAGTGATCGTAGAAGTCAAAGATATAGTGACAAAATTTGGTGACAACACCGTACATGATAAAGTCAGCCTGCAGGTGCATGAAGGAGAAATATTTGGGCTTTTAGGCGGTAGTGGTGCAGGTAAATCAGTCTTGCTGAAAGAGATGATCATGTTGCAGCAGCCATTTTCCGGAGAAATCACAGTGTTGGGTGAGAATCTCTCTACTCTTTCACTGGAAAATGCCCATATATTGCGTACACGCTGGGGTGTACTTTTTCAATCCGGTGCTCTTTTTTCCTCTCTCAATGTTGCAGAAAATATCGGTGTAGCACTCAAAGAGTATACCAACCTCGAAGCAGATCTGATAGAGGATTTGGTACGACTCAAAATTGATTTGGTAGGTTTACCATCTTATGCTGCTGGACTTTATCCTTCAGAACTCAGTGGAGGAATGAAAAAAAGAGCCGCACTTGCAAGGGCTTTAGCAATGGAGCCAAAATTACTTTTTTTAGATGAACCTACTTCCGGCCTGGACCCGGTAGGCGCAGAAGAATTTGATGAATTGATTATAAAATTAAGGGATTTATTGGGTTTGACGATTATCATGATAACACATGATATTGACTCTATCTTTACGATCGTCGATAACATAGCTGTATTGGGAGATAAAAAAGTGATAGCAACAGGCAGTATTGAAGAGATCCTTCAATCCAATCATCCTTTTATCAATGACTTCTTCAAAGGGAAACGAGCACAAAGCAGATTAGGATGCAAACATGGAAGGTAAGGTCAATTATTTAGTAGTCGGTATTTTTGTTGCACTGTTTATCACCGGTGCAATTGGATTTGCTTTTTGGCTGATGAAATATAGCAGCTATGAACAGCCGCAGCATTTTGTGGTCTATTTTGATGAATCCGTCGCCGGGCTCAGTAAAGATGCTTCTGTCAAATATATGGGTGTTGATGCCGGTGTTGTAGAAAATATCAAAGTGCATCCTACCGATACCCAGCTTGTAGCTGTCTATCTCAAACTCAACCATGACATCAAAATCAAAACAGATATGCAGGCAACACTCAAATTTTACGGTATGACAGGACTTGCTTATGTTGAGATATCCGGCCACGATACCCATGCTCCGCTTCTAGTTGCAAAAAAGGGGGAGATACCTGTCATCAAATCTTCCCCGTCTCTCTTTGTCAAACTGGATCAAATTCTTATAGACCTCAGCGATAAACTTTCACTTACTTTAGGTAAAGTCAATAGACTTGTCAGTGACAAAAACTTGCAAAATATCGAAAGTACGCTGGCCAATATCAGTGATGTAACCCAGGAACTCAACAACAATAGAGAGGATATCACAGCCCTGATTCAACAGGGTGGCGAATCAATCACAGAGATAACAGGAACTTTAAAGGAGTTTAAAACCACTTCACAATCGATCAAAAACCTGACTAAAAGAATCAATCTTTCCATCCGGCAGGGAGATTATAATCTCAAAGAGATTTCAGATCCAATGGTACAAAAAATATCTGATATGATAGAAAATATCAACGATCTCTCAAGCAAGATGCAAGAGACTGTCGAAGCGATTGAAGATAGTCCAAGTGATCTTCTTTTTAAACATAAAACATTCAAACCCGGACCAGGAGAAAACTAAAATGAAACTATTTGCCGCTATCATGATACTCTTATTCATCAGTGGATGCAGCAGTAAGCAGGCGCATCCTGTCAATATCTATACACTTAAATACGATGCATCCTCCACGATTCCTGCTATCATGATAACAGATAAAACACTCAAAATAGCGACTCCCCGCAGTACAAAAGAGATCAAAAAAGATACTATTCTCTATGCCAAAACGCCACTAAGACGTGATAGTTATGCATTTAGCCGATGGAGTGACACACCAAACCATATGCTTGCTGCCTTTCTCGTTTCCAAGTTGGATCAAAGCGGTATTTTCAAAGCCGTTGTTCCCGCATCCTCTCCCGTCAAATCACCCTGGCTGCTGCAAAGTACAGTGGAAGATTTTTACCAGCAGTTTGATGAACAAACATCATATGCCATCATCAAAATGCGCTTTTTTCTTATCGACACAAAAGCAAAAAAAGTACTTGCCAGACACTATGTCAGTCTAAAAATTCCGGCAGATTCTTTAGATGCCGAAGGTGGTGTAAAAGCATTTGATATAGCAATGAACCAGCTTGGTGACAATGTCAAAACCTGGCTTCTTTCCTTACTCTAAGCGTTCAAATGTTACCAGCATCGGTTTATGATCTGAACTTTTTATTCCATCGAGTACCTGAGAATTGACAGCTTTCACGCCTCTGTAAAAGATATGATCAAGCGGATGCGGTATAAAAGATTTTTTATGAAAAGAGTGCTCAAAATTTACTGCTTTTAAAGCACTTTTTTTTACCATACTTTCCAATAGATGCATCCTTTTATGACTCCAGGTATTAAAATCTCCACTCAAGATCAATGCCCCCTCATATCTGCTGCAGGCCTCTTCTATCTGATTGATCTGTGCGATATATTTTTGGGTTTTGACAAAATTTATCATATGCACATTGATAAGCGTCAATAAGCTGCCATCTCGCAGGCGGTATTGGCTTACAAAGCTCACTTTTGGTGTTTTAATCAAGGGCTCTACCCCTTCACTCAAAAGTGGATCAAAATGCTCAATCTTGTACTTTGCAGCACTCAACAAGCCAAAAGAACGATGTTTAAAAGTGATATTAGGAAAAAATCCATACCCAAACTCACGCTGTTTGTCGATGATACTGCGCTCACTCATCGTCTGATATTCCTGAAAAGAAATCAAGTGAGGATCATAAAGATGTAAAATGTGCTGAAAATCCTGCAGCCATTTATAGTGATGATTGTTTTTGTGCACATTCCAGTTTAAAAGAGAAAATCGCTTACTCTCCAATGTCTGCAGTTGTGGTGCTTTAATGCAGACTCTATCATGATAGTCTTTTACAAACCATGGTAAATATCTTCTATACATCCAGTCTCCTATACTGCCGGTGCAAACATTTTAAAAAAGTTTTCTATTCCTAGGCGTATTTTTGAAGCTTTTTTCATACCACTTTCACACTCTGAAAACAGCAGCTCTACCCATCGCTTTACAGCCAAAATGTCTTCTTTGCTATAGATAAAACTCACGACTTCAAAATTGTAAAAAAAACTTCTTGAATCAAAGTTGGAAGAGCCCAGTACTGCACACTTTTCATCTACCAAAAAAGCCTTGGCGTGTAACATTTGGTTTTTAAAAAAAAGTATCTCTATCCCCTCATTTGCCAAATCTCTTAAAAATGCACTGCGTGCAATATCTACAAAAAAGTGATCAGAGCTTAAAGGAGAAATTATTTTTATCTCCACACCGCGATGTTTTGCTACAATCAACGCATCCACAAGAGAACTATCCGGCGCAAAATAGGGAGAAACAACCCAAATCCTCTCTTTGGCTTCATATATTGCCAAAAGAAGCGCTTCATATAAAGCATCTCTATCTACATCAGGACCAGAAGGCACCACCTGCACAATACTCTCACCGACAGATATTTCCTCTTTTTTCCGCTTATAGTGACGCAGTTTTGTTTTGGCATCCGACTCCCAGTCATAACGAAAAATCTCCTCATACTGTATCGCTGCAGCACCCTGCAGTATAAATGACAAATCTCTCCAAAGTCGGGCATTATGATCTAGTGCAAGATAAGATGCCGATATATTGATACCTCCGCTCATGACCTTATCATGATCGACAACGATCATCTTTCTATGATTACGTAAATTGAGCTTACTGTTCATCGGCTCTTTGATCAATGACATAAAAAAGTGGTACTCTCCACCGGCTGCTTCAAGCGATTTTAAAAACCCGGGTCTAAACTCCAAAGACTGTGAACCAAAAGCATCAATAAGCAGTTTGACCTCAACACCGGCTGCTGCTTTTGCAGTCAATATCTCTATAATTTTCCGTGTTACTGCATCTTGTCCAAAGATATAGGTCAAGATATAGATACTCTCCTGCGCCTCTTGCAACATCTGTAAAAGATGGCTAAAACTATCTACACCATCTTTGCAAATGTAAAACGCATTGCCGCTAGTGGCATTGGCAAGACCATTTTTATGCAGCAGTTTTTCGATCTCTGAGTTACAATCTACTTTGACATTGTAATTGTTATGCAAACGGATTGCTTTGAGATTTTTCATGATTTTTTTTATTTTCCGACCATGAAAGAGTATATAGAAAAAGATACCGATATAGGGTATCGCTATGATCGTAAAAGCCCACGCTATCGTGCTGGTAGGTTTTTTCCGCTGCGTAAGTAGATGCCCGATCACCACAAAAATGAGCAAGGTTGTGATGATCGTAAAAAAAGGCGGCGTAAAGAGTGCTATCAACGACTCGGCATGCATCCTTGTTATCCAATCAACGCTGACATATATCCAACAACACTTTTTGCATCACGGCTTGTATCAAAACTGGTGCGGTAGTCAACCAGTCTGGAATGATATGCATGCTCTTTAGCCACTTGCAAGAGTGCTTTAAGGCCTATTAGTCCACAGGCTTCACAGCCATTTTTTGTTGATTGATAGTCCAGGGTTTTCACCGCTTTTAAACAAACAGCATCATGCTTTTTTGCTTCATCGAGTGTATAAAAATGGCTTAAGTCAGTACTCACAACAAGTAAAGTTCCCTCCTCCTGCATCACCTGCGCCATCAGGGGAGCCAACATCCTAGTGTTGATCTCTCCATAGACTATCTCTACTACTTTTGCTCTTTTAAAATAGTGTTGTATAAAAGGCATCTGCGTCTCTGTGGAGTGTTCATGATGCAGCTTGGTATCAAAAGAGAGAAAATCATACTGCTTCATCAGCAGCTTGGCAAAATACTTGTCCACACTGATATTTCCACAAGGTGTCTCTATCTCATCCTGCAGCGATATACTGGCTCCTTTGATATGCACTTTATGGCTGGGACCTACCACTACAACACGTTTGATCTCTTTGGAATTGACCAACTTGTATGCACTGTTGGCAGTATAGCCACTGTAAATATACCCAGCATGCGGAACGATCAGCGCTTTGGGCTTGAATGGCAAAGAATTTTTAAAATCTGCTTTCTGTGAAAACTGTGCCAACATCGTTTCTATTTTTCGGCAATCGGATGGGTAAAACATGGCAGCGGCATGCATTTTTCGTATTATCATGAAATACTCCTTGAAGTGTATCTCTTATCAGAATATTATACCTTTTTTCATCGATTTATGTCAACTTGAGAGCCCTTTTTTAAGTGCATTTTAATTTGCTTAGATGTAAAATTACATAAGTATTTCTTATAAAGGGTTTCTTATGACAAAATCTATCATGATCACTTCTCTTCTCACATTATCACTCCTCTCAGCCACACAGACATCTTTTAAGCAAAAAACTTTTGGAGGTGATAAAGATGACATAGCCTATGCTATCACAGCAACCGATGATGGCGGTGCTATCATGATAGGTTCTACAAGATCCTTTGGTAAAGGTAGAAACGATATGTCGCTCATCAAACTGGATGCCAAAGGGCATAAAGTCTGGAATAAATTCTTTGGAGGAGAGAGAAAAGATTACGGTACAGCTGTCACACAAACTACTGATGGAGGCTATGTCGGTGTAGGCACTACCAAATCTTTTGGAAAAGGCGGTTATGACTACTTTATCGTCAAAGTCGACAGTAAAGGCAATACGCTTTGGCAAAGAACAGCAGGCGGAGATGGCAAAGACCAGGCTACCGCGGTAACAGCGACTAAAGATGGCGGTGTGTTGGTTGTTGGAAGCAGTAAATCATTTGGCAAAGGGTCGTATGATTTTTATGCACTCAAACTCACAAAAGAGGGCAAAGTGCAGTGGAGGCAAACAGCAGGCGGAAAAGACTGGGATATTCCCAAAGGGGTTGTCGAGACAGATAATGGCGATTTTATACTCGTAGGCAAAAGCGAATCCTTTGGTGATAACGGCTATGACGGTTTTGTAGTCAAACTTGACCACAATGGAAAACAACTCTGGGAAGAGACCTATGGGGGCAAGAAAGATGATGAACTCAACGCCATTGCAAAAGGGAAAAATGGAGAGTTTGTACTGGTAGGAAAAACAAAATCTTTTGTACATCACAAAGGGGATGCCTATATACTCAAAATCAACGAAGACGGTGACAAACTGCTGGAAAAGACTTATGGCGGAACAGGAAAAGAGTATGCTACTGCCGTTACAGCAGCAAAAAATGGGGATTATCTCATCGTAGGATCAACGAGGTCTGTGAGTAACGGACGTGCTGATATACTCTCTATCATGATAGACCAAAATGGTACAGTCAAAGGCAGTGGGCATTATGGTGGCAAAAAGATGGACATTGCACACGGTGTTACCCAGATCAAAGATGGCTCTTTCTTCATCGCAGGAGAAACAGAGAGCTATGGTAACGGCGGTATAGATATCTTTTTGATCCACCAAAAATAGGATCAGAACTGATTCATCTCTACCAATAGTTCAGAAAATACTTCAGCACGGCTGCTGTTGGCAGCAATCATTTTATTGATGATTTCAGCAGATTTTTCTTTGCTTTCCAGTGTTATATTGTTACCTTCCGGTACAAAATTTTTCACCAATCCATATGGTCTCTCACCGGTGATTGACCGGTAGAGTTTTTCACCAAAATGAAAGACTTCAAAAGCTTCATGTTTGAATGTTTTGGGGTCTTCATCCAGTTCAAGTTTTGGATTGTTTTTAAAGAGATAATTATAACTCATCATAAAAGCCACTGCAGCATAAGAGTACTTGACTAAAACCCGTTCATTAAATTTTTCAAAACTCTCATTGGGTTTTTTCAACCTTTTATACTCCAAAACCAATTCTTCCACATAATACTTTGCTTTTTCAAGCGGAATTGATTTGAGCAGAGTGTGCGCATCCTGGCTTTCGGCTACCAGCTTACCACCTATCATGATATCCACACCCGGTACTGCCTTGCCTTCTACTTTTGCTTTACATCCCAACAGTCCGATATCACCCAGCTCATGGATGCCGCATCCTTTGACACAGGCAGACCAGTAGATACGTATTTTTGCATCTTCCAGTGTGATTTTATCACTCAGGTACGCCGACATATCCAGAGCATCGACTTTACCTGGTATCACACCAAAAGAACAGTTATCACTACCTGCACAGGAAATCATATGGTTGTAAAAAGGCGTATTGACATTTTTATATGTTTGAAACAAATCCCATGCCAGAACTTTATCCACATCGTCTGCGTCGATTCCGGTGATATAAAGATTTTGATCAACACTAAGCCGGATCCCACTGCCGTGCATATGGGCTATCTGCCCGGCTTCCATCATGGAAAGACCGTCAAATATACCTGCAGGTACGACAACATGTAGTGCATATTTTCCATCTTTTTGTGCTACTTTTCCATACTTTGCATCAAAATGTTCAAGTTCTACTTGATGATGACCTGCACTTTGAAATGCCAGTCCAGAGCGTTCTTTGATCGCTTCTATCAGTGTCTCCATGCCCACCGCTTCGATAAAAAAGTGCAATCTGTTCTTATTGCGATTGTCACGAAAGCCATACTCTTTGAAGATCTCAATCAGTGCTTCAAAAAACGGTACTGCTTCATGAGGGCGCACAAACACATCCGCATTTTTTGCCAGCATGCCAACACGCCCGCCTAAATAAACATTAAATCCAAATTCACCATCTTTGTCTGCCAGAGCAAATGAGCAGTCATGGGCAAATACATTACAGCGGTTGGCATAGTTTCCAGAGATGGAAGTATTGAATTTTCTAGGTAGTGTCCCTACCCACTCCTCTTTTTGCAGAAAAATATCCTGCATCTTTTCGATCAGCTCTTTTGTCTCTATCACATTGTCATAACTTAGTCCATCAAGCGGATCTGTAACAATATTTCTAAGATTATCAATCCCTGTTTGATAAGTAGAGATACCCACACTTTGCAGTTCTTCTAAAACTGTATATAAATCTTCTATCTTCAAATAACGAAGTTCTATCTGCATCCGTGTCGTTATATCAATGTAATTGTTTCCATATTCTTTGGCTATTTCTCCTATCTTTTTAGCCTGAGAGGCACTTAACTGTCCCGATGGAACACGCACACGTAACATAAAGTGATTTGCACCATTGCTTTTTTCTTTATCAAAAATCCCAAAATATTTGAAAAAAACAGCTTTATCGTCTTTATCTATAGAATCATAGCCAGTCTCTGCATAGCTTTTTAGTAGATCCATAGCCTCCTGCATGGTACGCTTTGGTTTAATCTTTTCTATTTTATTGATTTTCTGATTGCGTTGTTCACTGACTATTTTGATCTGTTCTGTCATGATAGCTCTATCCTTCATTAAATTACGGGCGCCTAGGATTTTTAGAGGTGTCCGTACTTCTATTGTACAAAAAAAACAATATTTTAAATGCACTTTAATGGATAAATTTTAATCAATAGACTTACACACTCACGCTTATAGGTATAAAGTATTGCATGTTCTGAAGAAACACACTTATTCACTAAGGCTGCGCCGTAAAACGGCTGTAGAGTCGTTCACTAGTGTGTTTGTTCAAAACACTCTATTCTACAATTCTTCAAATCCATCTCAAGACTTGGCAACCTTTTCTTCCACTTTTACTCCACTAACTTCTTCAGTCACCTTATCATGAGAGAGTTCTCCCACGATCTCAGTCTGTGGAAAGACTATCCCTTCAGGCACTTTTTCACTATGCACCTGTACAGCGGTTTGCTTGAAGTTTGGTTCAAAAGATTTTGGGTCAAAAAGTGATTGTGTGAGCGTGTTGATAAGCTCTGTGTTGTAGTGAAACGGTACAAATATATTGCCTTCTCTCACCCCTTCTGTGACTTTGACAACAAGATCGTCTATGCGTCCACGTGGGGAGGATATACCCATGCGTTCGCCACTTTTTACCTGGAGTTTTTCTGCATCTTTAGGATTGAGTTCTATCCATGCTTCAGGGGCGAGATTGTCAAGGATAGCTATCTCTCCTGTTTTGGTGCGTGTGTGAAATTGTTCTACCGTACGCCCAGAGTTTAACACGAGTGGAAATCCCTCACAGATATTTTCCGCCATCGGTTCCCAATCTGCACAGATAAACTTTGGTTTGCCATCTTCGGTTGTACACTCCATTGTATCATGATAGAGTCTTGGTGTGCCATCTGGATTTTCTGCATTGCACGGCCATTGGATACCGCCTAGTGTCTCTATCTTTTCATAGCTCATCCCCGAATAGTCGCACAACTGTCCCTTACTCACTTTTTGCCACTCAGCAAAAGCATCACGAGGATCTTCCCAGCCCTCAAACAACAGTTCATATGCCCCATCAAAGTATCGGGAAAACTCTACTACGATATGAAAGTCACTTTTACTCTTTCCAATAGGCTCAACCGCTTTTTTTGCCAAGTTACAACGCCTCTCAGAGTTGGTATAAGTCCCATCTTTCTCACTCCATGTTGCCGCAGCAAAAATGACATCAGCCAGCTGAGCGGTATCACTCATAAAAGCATCTTGTACTACAAGCATATCCAGCTTTTTAAGCGCAGCCCTTAGGCGTGGTTGGTCAGGATAGCTCACCAGCGGATTGGTCGCCACAACCCACAATGCTTTTATTTCACCTTTTTCAATTCCCTCGATAATCTGTGGATAGGCATAGCCCCTTTTATCAGGTACAATCTCGGTCGGAACACCGACAATGCTCGCATACTCTTCTCTATCATGCGAACTTGCAAAATTACGATATCCCGGTATCGAAGAAGTAAATCCGCTTTCTCTTGTTCCCATCGCGTTACACTGTCCCGTGATGGAAAATGGTGATGCACCTTCACGACCGAGATTCCCCGTCATCAACGCCATATTACAAATAGCTGAGACCGTATCGGTTCCAAGGGCAGATTGATTGACTCCCATTGTCCACGCAGACATCGCTTTGTCTGCTCCAGCATAGATGCGTGCCAGTTCATAAAGCACTTTGACTTCGATACCGGTGATGTTGGCCACTTCTTGCGGCGGGTAATTTTGGATATGTTTGACAAATGCTTTATAACCGCTTGCCTTCTCACGCATAAAGCTCTCATCCGCCCAGCCCTGCTCCCAGATGATATGACACAATCCATTGATAAGTGCCAAATCGGTACGTGGTTTAAGCGGCACAAAGATGTCTGCCATATTGGCAGTTTTGGAGTGACGGGGATCTACTACAATGATAGTCGGTTTTTTCCCTGTTGTCTTTTTATTTTTGGCAATATGGAGTTTGAGGATAGGATGATTATCCGCGATATTTGCCCCGATAAGCATGATAACATCCGCATGCGAAAAGTCCTCATAACACCCCGGAGGGCCATCTGACCCAAATGATTGTTTGTATCCCATCACTGCCGAGGACATGCACAGTGTAGTATTGCCGTCATAGTTGTTGCTTCCGAGTCCCAGTTGCACAAATTTACCAAGTGTATAAAACTCTTCTGTCAGTAGTTGCCCTGTTGAGATACAGGCTACTGCCTCTTTACCATGTTTCTGTGCTACATCTTTAAAAGCCTCACTTGCCTTTTTAAAGGCTTCATCCCATTCTACAGGAGCCAAGTGGCCATCTTTGCGTACTAGCGGTGTTGTTAGACGATTATTGGCACGTACCATTTCATGTTCACTGAGACCCTTTGGACAAAGCGTACCTTTGCTCACAGGATGTGCAGGGTCTCCTTTGGTATAGACAGGCTGGCCATCTTTGACCCCGATATAGAGCCCGCAGCCAACTCCGCAATATCCACAAGTCGAACGTATCCACTTATCAGGCTTTTTAGACTTGGCTACTTTACCAAATATTTCATCATCTACCAACGCATATTTGTCATTTTTGATATCGACTCCCAAAAAGTCTTTTATTTTTTTTATCATCGTTGATTCCCTGCAAAAAAGTTCCCCGCAAGCCCCAAAGGCACCACACTTCTAAAAAATAGATATCGTCCGATCAACTCACTTGTCAGTGCACCTGCGATGGCTACGCCAAGCAGTACACCTGCAACAGTAATCATCCCTGAAGCTGTCAAAATGATAGCTAAAATCGGCATCCCCAAAGCAAAAATTGCCAAAGTGATTAAACGAATCTGTTTCAATTTTCCAAATCGCTCTTCCAATAATCTTTTTGTACGTGAAAGCTGATAATAGTTTTTTTCATTTTCACTCAGATACTTGTAAAAGGTATTTTCCTCATATATTACAAACATCTGATATGCCCCAAATAGCAGTGTCAATGCCAATATCGCCATCACCGATCTATCTGCATCACCAAATAACATCACAAAAGCTGTTAATAAAAATCCCACATAACCTGTACCAAAAAATTTCTTATCGGTAGAACTTCTATCCCAGGAAGGACGTGCTTTGATACGGTATATCTTTGCCTGTGAATAAATTCCCGCTAAACCGATTGCCAATACTCCTGCCTGCAATGCTATCATGATAAAACCATCAACACCCAAAAAATAGAGCGCCGCTACCAAAGTCGCGCCACCGGCATATGCTCCCAATGCAGCTGCTTCCCGTGAAAGCCATGAGGTTTTGATATTTTTCATCGCTGTTATTGCCATGATAGGACGACCTAGATGCAGGGCAGAAAGCGGTAATCCCAAAGCTGCAGGTAGCAATACTGCCAAAGCCAGCCAAGCGCTTGGTTTTGGCAGATTAAATCCAAAATAATGTAAAAGAGAACCTAAAAAAAGTGCCAAAAAACCACCCACAGAAACTTGCGTCAATACTGTCATAAAAACGAGCGGTAATTCAGCATGTGCCGGTTTTAATATATGTTCATCTGCTGGTTTTACTTCTCCATTAAATGCTGCCAGAGTATAACGTGTTGTCGGTTTAGTGATTGAGATATCAGGCAGATGCGGTGCAACACCTTCTTTTGCCATATCCTCTTCTAGCCATTTTTCGACATTGACCGCTTCTATCTCGATAGCACCGCCGGGACAGGCTTGTACACAAGCGGGTGTCTCTCCTTCATCCAGCTTTTCATGACACATATGACACTTTGTCACAATACCCCGGTCAGGATTAAACATAGGTACTTCATATGGACAGTTCCATGTACAGTATTGACAACCGATACAGACATCATCATCATGATAAACGATACCATTATCAAATTTGATATAAGAATTTGTCGGGCAGCCTTTTAAACACTCCGGATCGATACAGTGGTTGCAGGACATTGAGTTAAAAAGTTGACTGACTGCAGGAAAAGTTCCTGCTTCCATCTCTCCCACACGACGCCACTTGATATCAGGTGTGTTGTTATTTTGCTCATTGCAGGCTACTTCACAACAATGACAACCCACACAGGCCTGCATATCAAAATGAAAACGGTACTGCTCTCCCTCTTTGAGTTTAGGGATATCTATATGATAGTTCCCACACTGCATGCCTGTATCAGCTTTATAATCGATAAAACTTTCCAATGGTGTTGTTTGCATAATTTTCCTATCCCCAGATCTTACTCATTCTAGTATAGTCAAAAATAGTTCTGATTTGTTATCAATGCTGCTTAAATTATAAGCATTTATCCCATACTTAGCATATAGACCAGGACAATATTTATAAGCATAACCAGGCCAAGACCGATGCGACATGTCAGCAGAGGATCTCTCTCCAGCAAAGGGGTGTCTTTGCTGTAAAAAGCTTTGACTGTTTCAGGATTTTCCAGTTCATACAGCATCTCCGAATAGTTTTGATAACGTCTATTTTCATCTGGTGAAATTGCCTTTAATATCACACTTTCCAACCAAAGAGGCACTTTTGGATTGCGTTTGGACAATCGTTTTACTTCTTTAAAAGTCGGTGTTTGAAATGGTTCTATCTCACCATAGGGAAGCTTTGCACTTAAAGCTTCATATAGTGTCACACCGATAGAAAATATCTCTGATTTTTCATTGATACTGTCGCCCTTAAATCTCTCGGGTGCAAGATAGCTTGGGGTACCCGCACGGGTATTGATCGAAAATATTTCTACAATAGAACCAAAATCAATCATCTTATAATAGGTTTTGCCTTTTCTTTGTGCGCGTATGATATTTTCAGGTTTTATATCACCGTGAACAAGGTCAAATTTAAGTAAAAACTGACTCATTTTAAGTAAAAAAATCGCAAGATTGACCCCTTCATCAACAGAGAGCAGCCTTTTTTGAAGATATTTTTTGACTTCATCACCCTCTATCATCTGCATAATATAATAACGGGATGTTCGATTTTTAGGTATGACTGATTTTGGAAAAAAACCTGCTTTAAGGCGTTTGGCATTCCAGACTTCCTTCACAAAGAGATCTAACAGACGCGTATCATCAGCCGCTTCAAGAGGTGCAAACTTGATGACATATGTTTGCCCTTTTTGTGTACAAAGCCAGGTTCTTTCATTTTGCACCAAAGGTTTTATAAGTTTATATCCATCATAATCATCACCCTTTTTGATGTTTTGAGGGATAGTAAGCTGCTCTTTTTTGAGTGCATTGACCAGATCTGTACCCTTGATATCAATTACAACTGCTGTTGTATCATCAGGCAGGTTGTTTTCCATCAATTTACTGGCTTTTTTAACCAATAAATTTGCACCAAGAGGAATATCCCTTGCCAAATAATTTTCTGCCATGACATTATAGAGGCCATCACTGCAAAGTAATACTTTATCATGCTCTTTTATCTCATTTTCAAAATAATAGATATCGATCTCAGGCGCGATTCCTACCGCTGCTGTTAAGACATTTTCCATTCCTGCTTCATCACTGGCATGGTCTTTTGAAAGCTGTGTCAATACACCATTTCGCAGCATATAGATACGACTGTCTCCGACATTGGCACCATACAATCTATCTCCGGCAATGACGACGACTGTTACAGTTGTAACAAATTCTACGCGCCCGCACATTTCCAT
This sequence comes from Sulfurospirillum sp., assembly GCA_024762875.1. Classification (GTDB taxonomy): domain Bacteria; phylum Campylobacterota; class Campylobacteria; order Campylobacterales; family QNZT01; genus JANTGR01. The sequence continues at coordinate 8,043 of JANTGR010000006.1, read as the reverse complement.
TGATTCCTGATATAAAATAGCATTGATACTTTCAATAAAATGGGTAATGGATTTTTCTATACTCCATGAAAGAGGTCTGTTCTTGAGAGATTGAAGCAGAAAACTGGTAACACGATTGGCGGCATCCTGTCCATGTTCAGCACTGCCAACACCATCACATAATACAGCAATCGCTATATCATGCAATTTTTTGGTTGCAAAAGCATCATCACCTGTGAGATTGGTGCCTTTTGCAAGAGAAAATCCTGAAAATGAAATATTTGCCATATTATTGCTTCATTAAATGATTCCGCCTGCCTGCACACCCCAGGTCGTTCTCCATCTGGTTTTGACAAAAGATATACCAGCAACTGCCAGCAAAACGACACATGCAAAGATCACAAATCCAGCTGCATAGCCATCAAATGCCCCTTTACTCCATCCCAATGTTTTAATCAGTGCCGTACCGCCTAGTCCACCGGCTGCACCGATGATACCTGTCATGATACCGATATCTTTGCCAAATCTTTGTGGTACCAGTTGAAATACTGCCCCGTTTGCCATCCCAAGATTGGCCATGATTAAGAACAATACAATGATAGCTATATAAAAAGGAAGGTGCATTGTCGCATTGACAATTGCCAGTATCGCTACAGTTCCAAAGAAAAAATAAAGCGATTTGATTCCACCGATTTTATCTGCAATATTACCACCAACCGGTCTTAAAACCGCACCGGCGAAGATACAAAGGGCACCAAAATAACCGGCAATAACTTTCACATTACTTTCATCAAGCATATCCAAGCCAAAAGCAGACATATCCGCCTGATAAGTGTTCATCAAATACACCTTCATATAACCTGCAAATCCTACAAATCCACCAAAACTGACCGCATAAAAAAGATTAAACCACCAGGTATCTTTATCTTTTAGCAATTTAAAATAATCTTTGATTTTTTTAGGTCTGGGAGTATAAACAGATGCTGGTGCATCTTTTGCCATAAACATGTACGCTATAAATATAATAGTCGAAAGAATACCACCTACCAAAAATACGGCTTGCCATCCCCAAAGCTCTGCAATCTTTGGTGCAAAAAGAAAGTCGATAACTACACCAATGTTTCCTGCACCTGCGATACCCAGTACTATACCCTGCAGTTTTGGCGGATACCATTGACCTGCCTGTGGGAGTGCCACAGCAAATGAAGCCCCTGCAAAACCAAGTCCCAATGCAACAACAAGTAATTGACTGTACGTGATAGATTCACCTTGCAGATAAGCAAAAAAGAGAGAAGATATAACAACAGCCTGTGCTATCAGTGCTGTTTTTTTGGCTCCTAGTTTATCAACACCAAAACCAAGCAATATCCGCAAAAGTGCCCCTGATAAAATAGGGAGAGAAAGTAAAGTCGCTTTTTGGGAAGGGCTCATCATAAATCCACCTGCTGCCAAAGACTCTGTAATCTCTGTAGACAGCGGCCCTAACATCGTCCACACCATAAAAGAAAAATCAAAATATAAAAATGCTGCAAACAGCGTCGGCCAATGCCCCTGTCCTTTTAGTGCCTTAAATCCACTTGCCATAAATACTCCTCAGTAATTTTTACAATGAGTATACAATGCTATTGTGACTTTTTACCTGTTTGATTGATTAAAATTTAGACAAAAGAAAAACTAACGTCCTAAAAGAACGGAAATTGCATATATTCATTTGGTATTACTTTCACAGCACTGCGATTGTAAACTGACTTGTTTGGGCTTGAAGCAGTTCAATTTTCTATTCTCTCTCCTGCTTCACCCATTCTAGTACCCATTCCCACTTACCATACCCGCTGTCTGCATTGATATGACCGGCATTTTCAAGTACTTTCATCTCTATACCCAATGCTTTTTGTAAGCTTTTGGCCTCTTGGACAGTTAAGTAAGGATCATTTGTGGAAGTAACCAGCAGTGTCTTGTGAGAAAAAAGATTGACAGGTATTTCATAGGGAAAAAACTTTTTTATGATTTCAATATCACAGGTATTTGCTGGAGGTGCCACAAGCAAGAGCTTTTGGATCCGGGGTATCCCACCTTCCTGGCAAAGATGAAACCAGATGATATTTGCCAGGGAATGGCAGATAACAATGTCTGGTTGAAATTCATGCAGCAGCTGCCTGACCTGCTTCATCTGTCTGTTTTTACTGGGGAAGTGCGGATTGTGCAAAAGCGGAAAAGAAACTGTGCCATAAGACTTGGCAATCTCTCCAGCCAGCCAACTCTGCCAATGCGGATAGTCACTGCCACCCCAACCATGCAATATTAATACTTTTTGTTTCATAAGAGATAGTATATCCACCATTTACTTCTATCATGATAAGTGTTAAGTAGGAGTTAATATAGATATAAGTATAATAAATACTAATAATTTGTGCTCTAAAGAAGTAGCATCGTTCACCAATACTACTTCTTTAGAGCATACAACTATAAAGGAGATAAATGATGATTAAAAAAGCGGTTTTGCCACTGATACTGACTTCACTTTTGAGTCTGCAGGCTGTAGCAAAACAAGAGAACAGTCCTAGCAAAAAGCCCAGTAAACCCGAGTTGAAATTTACCTGGAAAAGTACCTTTGGAGGCAGTAAAAAAGAGATCGCTTCAGATGTCATAGCGCTGAAAAATGGAGATGTGATCGTTGCCGGTACCTGCAGGTCTATGGGACATGGCAGGGAAGATCTCTGCGCTATCCGTGTGAACAGCAAAGGACGCACACTCTGGAAAAAAGCCTTTGGTGGTAAAAAAAGAGATCTGGGCAGCGCTGTTACGATGACCAGCGATGGCAATCTTGTGATGGTTGGCTATGGAGAATCTTTTAATAAATCTGGTGACAAAGATGCTTATATCGTTAAATTCTCACCTGATGGAAAACTACTGTGGCAAAAAGCATATGGCGGAGATGATGCGGAGTATCTTTATGGTGTTGCCCCGACCAAAGATGGCGGCGTGATCACTGTGGGAACCACTGAATCTTTTGGTAAAGGTGAAAAAGATATCTATCTACTGAAACTCGATAAAAACGGCAATAAAATCTGGCAAAAAACTTTTGGCGGCAAACGTGACGACATCGCCAATGCTATTGTCAAATCCAGTGACGGTAACTTTATCCTTGCAGGCGGATCCAGTTCTTATAATGATGGTAATTTTGACTTTTATATCAGTAAAATAACACCAGAGGGCAAGCAGCTTTGGGCAAAAGCTTATGGAGAAGAGCCTGATGACATCGTGCATGGTCTGACTGCAACCAAAGACGGTGGCTGTGTTACAACGGGTGCAACAGAGTCTTATGGCAGCAAACATAAAGATGTTGATGTCATGAGATTGGATAAAAATGGTGAACAGGTCTGGCACCAACTTTTTGGGTTTAAAAGCATTGAATACGGCAATGATGTCACAAGCACACCTGAAGGCGGTTTTTTAGTTGTAGGAACCACGAAATCAATCGGACACGGAAAATATGACTTTTATGTTTTAGAACTCGATAGCAAAGGACATTCTGTCTGGGGCAATCTCTATGGAGGCGCGAGTAAAGATATGGCGCATGCAGTGACTAAAACCGCTAGAGGCTCATTTGTCATCGTGGGAGAAACAAAAAGCTATGGCAATGGTGATTCTGACTTTTTTATGATTGATTTACTCAAAAGATAGTTGCTTATCATGATAGGTTGACCCCTATCATGATAAAATGTTTCATAAAAACAGGTTACTTTTATGAAACAACTCAAAAACTGGGCAAAAACTACTTTCTGTTCTCCTAAAGATATCGTCTATCCAACCAGCGAAGAAGAGATCTTAAATCTTGTAAAAATATGTAACGAAAACCATACTCCTATCAAAGTTGTTGGTGCCAAACACTCCTATAATGACATCTTTTGTGCAGATAAAGGAGGCATCAACGTCTCCTTGAAAAAGTTCCATGCCATTGAGCACATCGATCATGTGCAGCATAGCGTTACTGTGCAGGCAGGGATACGCATCCCCTCTCTCATCAAGCAGCTCAAAAAGAACAATCTTTCACTGAAAAATCTTGGAACCAATATCTTTGACAATATTGCCGGTGCCTGTTCAACAGGCTATCATGGCAGTGGTATGGATTATGGTATTTTTGTATCAGATGTATTGGAATTTCGGCTCATTACCCCCAGTGGTGAGAAAAAAACCATTAAAAACAGTGATGCAGAATTTGATATCTATGCTGTCGGTCTGGGTGTGCTGGGTATCATCACCCATATCACGCTGCAGTGTGAACCCTATTTTAAACTCGAAGTGACAGAAAAAAAGATGTCACTTGAAATGATCGAGTCACAATTTGACACACTCTTAAAAGAAAATGACCACTTTAAATTTATCTGGATTCCCCATACGACAGATTTTATGATTTGGCTGGGAAACCGCACAGATAAACCAGTCAGTTCCAGCTTCAAAAAATGGATGACGTATGGTTTTACCGGGGTGATTATCAACAATTTTTTCCATGAATTTTTACTCTTTTTTGCTTCTTTCAAACGTTCTCTTGTTCCATCTATCAATCGTCTGATGAGTAAGCTGCTATTGCCAAAAGAGGGAGAAAGTGCACAGAGTGTCTACCCTTCACACTGGGCTTTTTTCCTACCGCATGTACTCAAGCAGGATGTCGTTGAATATGCCTTTAAAATAGAAGAGACATTTGATGTATTTCGCCAGTTGATTGAGATGATTCACACAACAGGGATGCGTGTCGATACACCTATTGAAGTACGTTTTGTCAAAAAAGATACTTTCTGGATGAGCCCTACACAGGGAGAAGATGTCTGCTTTATCGGAACAAAGATACACTTTCCTTATGGAAGAGAACCGGAGTATTTTCGCTATTTTTCAGAAGTGGACAGGATACTGCTCAAACACAGTGGACGACCGCATTGGGGTAAACAGTTTCGTATCACGACAGAGGATTTTAAGAAAAATTATAAAAAATGGGATGATTTTTGGCATTTTGTAGATCAAGAAGATCCAAATGGACTCTTCCAAAATGCTTTTTCAAAAAGAGTGAGGGGACAATAAATCACAGTTGTGATATGCCCCCGCACATCACAACTGTTTAAAAACTATAAAGGTGTTACGTTTTCTGCTTGAGGGCCTTTTTGACCTTCACCGATTTCAAATGTAACTGCTTGACCTTCTGCCAAAGAAACACGACCACCGCTTGTGTTGTTTACTTGACGAAAGTGTACGAATACATCGCTCCCACCATCTTCTTGTTGAATAAATCCGTAACCTTTTTCATCGTTGAACCATTTTACTGTTCCATTTTTGATTTCTGCCATTTGTAAATGCCTTTTGTATAAATTTCACTTCTATAAGAAGCGGAGTGAAAATCGGGGAGTCTTTCGGTCTAGCAGTAGTGATACTTAAGTTACCAAAGATGAACTCTAACCTCATCTTACATCCTGCTCATTATAACTAATTTTTTTAAAAATTGCAAATGTTTAAATATTTCTCTTTTTTAGGCTCTTGGATACCGCTAAAACAGTATCCTTTCTACTTCCCCACTTCTCAAGCTTTTGTATCCTGCTTCCAAAATAGCCGTCGTTTGAAGCGTATTTGCAATAGTTGGCAAAGTTTTATTCAGCCCTTCTAACGTCGTTGTTTTTTCTTTTAAAGCGATAGCCGCTTTGATAAAATGCTCGATACTCTGATAGCCATAGCCGCTCTGTCCTGCGAACTTGCCCTCTCTTGGTGTGTACTTCATAAAGAGGGGATTGGCTGACTTAAAGCCTGTGCTATCCTTGCTCTGGGTGTATCCACGATGGGCTTGGTCGATGTTGATCTCACCTTTGTGCCCCATATAGAAAAAGCGCTGTTGGGAGTGCACATCACTAGGCGGTGCTATCCATGAAGCGGTGTGGATAGAAGTCGCGAGATTGTTGCTTTGGAGATTTTGCCACTGGACTGTCAGCGTAATAGTATCTTCTACCTCACGCTTTAGCAGTGCATCTGCCACACCATGCGACGCCACAGCATACACACTCACAGGCTTGGCGATATCTTGCAGTGCCCACGAAAGCAAGTCTATATGATGGGCATTGAGATAATAGGAGATATCACTGCTGATGCCTGCCCATGCCTTGAAGGTCTCTAACTGGGACTTTGGCTGACTCATATACGCGTTAAAATAGGAAAAATCCCCCAGCGTGCGTATCTCATCGACCGCATCTGCATAGAGGGGATCAAATCGCTTGTGTACTTCCAACATCAAAAGCAAGTCCTGTTCACGACTCAACTTCATCAACGCTTCATGCTCTGCGACTGTCTTTACAAGAGGTTTTGCGACGAGTACCTGCATACCCGCTTCCAACGCAAACCTGGCTATCTCAAAGTGCGTGTCATCTGGGGTAAAGATAAGCACTGCCGAGCCTTTTGGAAGTATCATGATGGCTTTTTTGTACGCATCTTCATCGACGATAGGCTGATCGGGGTAGGCATGAAAATCTACATCCATATCATGATAAGCCCCTCTGATATGTCTCTCAAAATGCTCTTTTATCGCAGCAAATCGTTTGCCATTGCGTCCTGCCAGGTGTATCTCTCCTATCAGACCGCGCTGACGCATATCAAAAAGCGAGAGCGCCACCACGCCAAAGCTCTTATCACTCTCGACAACACTCTCTCCTGCAATCCCTGTGACATATTCACCCGTTCCTACGACTAGTACATCTATCATGATAGATACTTCTCCTCACATACATCTACGACTCCATCTACGATATGAAGCACTGCTAGTTGGGCATTTGCGCGTTCTTGCTTTGATGCCATCTTGCTATCATGATACTTCACGCGGTGTTCACACTCCCATGAGACATCCCAATGCACCGATGCGAGACGGATGAGTTTTGCTTTCATCTTTTGGGGTTGGAAGTGTTGCAGCAAGGATATCGCCACCACCTCTTCTACCCCACCGGGAATACCGTCGATATTGCCAGAGGAGATCGTCAAAAATCCCGTAAGCCCCAGCTTTTGGAGGTTCCAAAGAGCCAGGGTGTTCCATGGGGTATTCCAACCATCCAGTATCTGCTTGCCGCTTCTTCTGCCGTGCTTTTCATGGAGCTTGGCACCGACGACAAGCGTGTCCTCATCCATCCTTTCAAAGAGCTTTGCGACATCTTTTTTCTCGATAGTCACTTCGATGCTCTGAAAAAGCACATACCTCGCCCCCAGTGCCAAGCCCTTTTCGACGATCATGTTCAGTGGCTGGGTGAAGCTAATCCACGGATCAACATGAAATACCTGAACACGATCACCAAACTTCTCAAACATCCCACCCAACGTCTGATAGTAGCGCGCATCCATCACCAAAATCAACAAATCACAATACTCCAACACCTGCGCACTCCAATCATGAAGCTTCTGGATGTCGATAGGTATGCTTTCGTTTGTCGTGTGCAGCCTCGTTGCTACGGCGCGTTTTTGTCCCATCTCTCCCTCTCCTGTCAAGCGATATCGCTCGTAGATAAAGTTTATCATCTTTTTGTTTTGGAAATGGTGAGTTCTAAGAAGCGCCTATACTATGAACACTTTGCACAAATAACGGCTTTTTTGACAATTAACACACACTTTGTATGTTAATTGTCATATTTCGGGCTAAAAGTTTATTTTAAGCTTTAAATTATTTTAATTTTTTGTTATAATGATTAAAATTTACAAATAGTTTCATTGGTAATATTATTATCTTGCATTTTTGCTGTGTGATAATGTGGGAATATGGAGGTGTTTTGTATGTTTTGTTAGTTAATAAATAGTTATATAAAGCTATCAAATAAACACAAAGGAAGATGATGAGAGTAGAGGAAATCGAAGAAAGAACAATCTATGGAATTACAACAATAAAAAAAAATTTGGATGAGATGAATCCTCAAACTGCAAAGATAGGTTCAATATGGCAAAAATTTTATGAAACTGTAGAGGTAGATTATAAAGGTGGAGAAAGAGTTTACGGAGTTTATTACAACTATGAATCAGATGCAAACGGTAAATTTGATGTCTTAGCAGGAT
>JANTGR010000005.1 GCA_024762875.1 Sulfurospirillum sp. | reverse complement strand
AGTGTAAAAACTCTCATTTTGTGGCAGAAGAGCAGCTGATATGCTATTCAACAGAGGCCAAAAAAATGTTGGATTTTATTCGCAGGGATGAAAAACGAATCAAGTAAATCTGCCAAAAGGTGGACTTTAAATATTGCAGTATTTTCATGCATGTACAATTTATCATCACTTTCTAACAGGGGATTGAAATCTTTTTTGCTACAATGTAAAAAATAAAATATTAGGAGCATCGTATGATGAAAAAATCACTTATGTTTATGATTGTTGTTACTATTGTTACGTTATTGTCATTTTCTGGTTGTACACAGGAGACACAAAATAAACTTGGTCGTGCCATTCAAAACTGGACAGGAACCAATGGTGTTTTGGAAGTGTATGCGGGAGATAAACTTGTCAGACGTTTTATGAAGATCGACAAACTTTCAACAGCTGTCAGTACGGATGGTGATGCTAACAGGCCTTATCGTTATGGATATGGTGTACTTGATCTCAATCTCAATGATCAAGTTGATGCCGGTGAAAAACGGGTCTATTTTGAGTTTTCAGACTATTCTACCTCTTATATATTTTATGAAAGTCCACAAAAATAGATGGAAGTTATACCGTTATTTGAAAAGATATTGCGATTTAAGTCCCTAACACCCGATGATGACGGGGCATTTGCTTTTATCGAAGGGTATCTGGAAGATTTTGAAGTCATTACTTTGGATCTGGATGGGGTAAAAAACCGTTTTTTTTATAAAAAGTTCGCTGATGGCCCGCATCTTTGTTTTGCCGGGCATATCGATGTTGTTCCGCCGGGAGATACCTGGGATAGTGATCCGTTTGAGCCTAGAGAGCAAGAGGGCTATATCTATGCCAGAGGTGCACAGGATATGAAGAGCGGTTTGTCTGCCTTTTTAAAAGCTGCACATGATGCAAAAGACTTTAAGGGTACGCTTTCACTGCTGTTAACTTCTGATGAAGAAGGTGATGCGATAAACGGCACGGTCAAGATGCTTGAACATCTCAAATCAATCAATTTTTTACCAGATTTTGCGATCGTGGCAGAACCTACCTGTGAAGAAGTTTTTGGAGATGCGATCAAGATCGGGCGGCGGGGTTCTATCAATGGAGTGATCGAAAAAATGGGACGTCAAGGGCATGCTGCCTATCCCCAAAAAGCCAAAAACCCTATTCATATCGTAGCACAGGTATTGCCGTACATGGCAGGAGTAAATCTGGATGAAGGGGATGAAGACTTTGCACCCAGCCAATTTGTCATCACTGACATCCGTGCGGGGATGGAAGTGACCAATGTGACGCCAGGCAAACTCAAGATGATGTTTAATGTCCGTAACTCTACCAAAACAACAGCAGAAGATATCAAAGCCTTTGTCGATAAATATTTTAAAAATATGGACTATTCGCTCATTCTCAATCAGTCTGCCAAACCTTTTGTCACCAATCACAATTCACCAGTGGTCAAGATCATGGTTGAAGCGATTAAAGATATAGTCGATATTACGCCAAAGCTGTCAACTGCCGGTGGAACAAGCGATGCCCGTTTTTTTGGTGAGTACGGTGTGGATACGGTAGAGTTTGGTGTCATTAATGACACGATTCATGCACCCAATGAACGTACATCGATCAAAGAGGTAGAAGATTTGGCACGTATTTTTGCCAAAGTGATAGAAAAATTTTCATAGCAAGGATAATATTATGAGTAAAACTGAACTCTTTTTTAAAAGTGAATTGATGCAAAACGATATCGATGAAGCATATGAAGCAATCATCGAGGAGTCTGAGAGCGGTGAAGTCGGATACTATCTTTTGCCCGAAGACATGCAAACATTGACAGAAATCAGGCAGTTTTGTGAAAACTATGATTTTGACGCTATTAAAAATGTGGTGGTGATTGGGATAGGCGGTTCTTCTTTGGGGACAAAAGCGATTGATTATATGCTCGCTCACACTGAAAACAGAAATGACAAAAATCTTATTTTTATGGAAAATGTCGATCCAAATGAAATAAAACACAATCTTAAAAATGTCAATTTTGAAGAGAGCTTTTTTATCATGATAAGCAAATCAGGAGGGACAATAGAAACGACTTCACATGTCAAGTATATTCTGGATAGATATGACATTAGTTTGGGGGATGCGGCATTTGTGAAACATTTTGCCATCATTACCGATCCTCTTTCTCCTTTGGATCAATTTGCCAAAGAGCACACTCTGACGACTTTTCATCTGCCGTTAAATGTAGGGGGAAGATTTTCTGTATTTACACCAGTGGGTCTGCTGCCTTTGATGATCTTGGGTTATGATGTGGAAAAGATACTCTTTGGTGCACGGGAATTGAAAGAGTCATTTTTTGCCAAAAATGAAGATACGCTGATCAAAAAAGCCTATTTTTACGCAAGTAGTCAGGAAAATTTACCGATTAATGTTCTTTTTTCCTACAGTTCTTCTTTTAAATACTTCAATGACTGGTATGTGCAGCTTTGGGGTGAGTCACTGGGGAAAATTAACCGTGATGGTAAAAAGGTAGGATTGACGCCAATCGCATTGGTAGGGAGTGTAGATCAACACTCGTTTTTGCAGCTGATCATCGAAGGACCGCTCAATAAAACAGTGACGATGATTAAAGTAGAAGATTTTAACAATGAGATGAAAATTCCTGATATAACGATTCCTCATCTGGAAAAGACGAATTTTATTAACGAACACAGTTTCAATGAATTGATCAATGCCCAGTGTGATGCTACTATGGAAAGTATCAAAGACCAGGGAGTAGATGTGGATATGATCACGCTGAATGGACTGGATGAAAAAAGTGTAGGCGAGATGATATTTTACTATGAGCTGCTGACTTCTTTGACCGGTTATTTTCTGAATGTCAATACCTATAATCAGCCAGGTGTTGAACTGGGCAAAGTGATATTGCAAAAGAAGTTTGAAAAATAGTATGGCTTATATAATCTTTACAGATTTAGACGGTACCTTGCTCAATCATGAAGATTATAGCTTTGATGAAGCAAAAGAGATGCTTGATTTTATCAAAACAAAAAATATACCGCTTATTTTTACAACAAGTAAAACGAAAAAAGAGTGTGAAATTCTACAAGAACAAATTGGTATACAGGCTCCTTTTATTGTAGAAAACGGTGCCTGCATCTTTGGATTGGAGGATGGAGATATCCAGCTTGGACTACACTATAGCGATATCCGGGTTTTCATGGACAGTATCAAAGAAGCCTTTACGATCAAAGCTTTTTCAGATATGAGTGTCGAATCAGTGATGGAATACACAGGCTTTGATTATAATTTGGCAGTGATGGCAAAGCAGCGGGATTTTTCAGAACCGTTTTTGATCAAAGATGAGAGACGACTGAGTGAGCTTGAAGTGCTGGCAGAAAAAGTAGGCATGAAGATTCTCAAAGGCGGGCGATTTTATCATTGTGTGGGAATAGGTCAGGATAAAGGCAAAGCAGTTTCAAAAGTTTTGGATATCTATCATGATAGACACTCTGTTGGACTAGGTGATAATTACAATGATATAGATATGTTAAAAGTGGTAGATACACCGGTTTTGATTCCCCATCACCAAGGAAAATATATCGATACCCATATAGATAAGCTCTACAAAGCTCCGCACAAGGGCAGTCTTGGATGGAATGAAAGTTTGAAAGAGATACTCAAAAATGTCTCCTAAACAAGAAGCTGTTAGATTATTTGAAAAAGCGCTGCATGCGGTGATGCCTTCTTTTTTGATACCCTCTGTTGTACATTATCATGATGATTTGTTGACGATAGAAAATCAGACATTTGATCTGCGTCAGTATCGTCATGTATCCATTTTTGGTTCAGGCAAAGCTGCAATAGAGATGGCAAAGGCTTTGCAAAAAGTCATGGGCTCAAGAATCCATAAAAATATGGTAGTTTCCAATTATCATGAAGCAGTCAGCGGTATAGAAGTGATCGAAAGTACACATCCCCTTCCTTCCAAAAAGAGTATTGCTGCAGCCCAAAAACTGATAACATCCTTTGAAGAGATGCAAGAGAATGACTTTTTTATCTATCTTCTCTCGGGCGGTTCATCTGCTTTGATTGAACAGCCTGTTGCAGGAGTGAGTTTAGAGGATTTTATAGAAACAACAAAAGTTTTGCTTCACAGTGGACTTTCTATTGAAGAAATCAATGTCATCCGTAAGTCACTTTCACAAATCAAAGGAGGCGGTTTGGCTGGAAAAACCCGTGCAAAGGGGGTAGTTCTAGTGGTAAGTGATGTGATTGGTGATGATTTGCAGGCAATTGGTTCTGCGCCGCTTTTAGAGAGTACAAGCAGTAAGGAAGATGCCAGCAAGATTATAGATCGATACAATATTTTGGCTCTATTGCCCAAAAGTGTACAAACTGTATTCAAAGAGAAAAAAGAGCAGCTTGATAAAAAGAGAGCTGTTTTCCCCCATTTTCTCATCGCTTCCAATTATCTGGCCTTGCAAGAGGCGCAGAAAGAAGCATCCAGGATGGGCTTGCAGGCCAAGATAGTGTCACATACACTGGATGGTGATGTGAAAGAAGTTGCTCAAAAGATCATTGACGCTGCGCATGAAACTTCCAACTACAATGTACTGCTTTTTGGTGGTGAACCTACGGTGGAAGTAAAAGGAAGCGGTAAAGGTGGCCGAAATCAGGAGCTTTGTTTATGGGTACTCAAAGGAATGCAAAAAGAAACCAAGTTTACATTTTTAAGTGCGGGCAGTGATGGTATAGATGGTAACAGTGATGCCGCCGGTGCTGTTGTCAGTGTAGAGAATTATCATGATAGCATAGATGGATATTTGGAAAATAATGATTCATATCACTATCTAAAAGCACAGGATGCTTTGATTATCACCGGGGAGAGTGGTACCAATGTGATGGATATCATGATAGCAATTGAGTGTACCGAACGAACACACTCATTCACTAAGGCTGCGCCGTAAAACGGCTGTAGAGTCGTTCACAAGTGTATTTGTTCAGAACACTCAATCAAAAAAGAAGGAGGATAAAATGTCAGATTTTTTTCAAAATGGTGTGATCACAACGATTCCTAATGTGGGCAATAGAAGTCTTGAAGAGATGGAAACAGAACTTGAAAAACTTTCAAAGCGGCGTAATATGGTTTTGATACTGCCGGCACTTTACAGTGAGTTTGAAACAGAAGCAATGCATACGATCATAGAAGAGTTAAAACATGTCAAGTATCTATATCGTATCGTATTGGGGCTGGATGCCGCCAATGAAGAGCAATTTAAAGAAGTCAAGAAAATCATGTCCGTCATTCCCACCCCTGTTGATGTGATATGGAATGACGGACCGCGTATGATGGCATTGAAAGCTGAGTTGGAAGAAGCGGGTTTTCAAAGTACAGATATCAAAGGAAAAGGCCTGAATGTATGGATGATGATGGGATATATCCTCTCCGACTCCAATGCCTATGCCATCGCACTGCATGATTGTGATATTGTGAATTATACCAGGGAAATTCCTGCGCGCCTTTTTTATCCAATCGTACATCCTGCATTTGATTTTGAGTTTAACAAAGGTTACTACTCCAGGGTAACAGAGAAACTGCATGGGCGTGCCACCAGACTCTTTTATACACCGCTTTTAAAATCACTCGAACGCAATTTTGGAAAAAGCCGCTATCTTGACTATATGTCTTCCTTTCGTTATGCCCTTTCAGGTGAATTTGCTTTTATCCGTTCTCTTGCACGCGGTATTCGTATCTCACCGACCTGGGGTCTGGAAGTATCCACCCTGTCCGAAGTGTATAACAATACTTCCAAAAAGCGTATCTGCCAATCAGAAATCATGCAAACCTATGAACACAAACACCAAAATCTCGGGAGTGAAGCAGGAGGTGGTGTGGCAAAGATGACCAAGGAGATTGCAGAGACGATTTTTAGGATTATGAGTCAAAGCGGCGTGACATTTTCCGGAGCAAAATTTAACTCTCTTTTAACGACTTATTTTGAAGAATCACGCCGGGCTATTGATCAGTATTCTGCCATATCAGAAGTCAATGGCTTACAGTATAACCGTAAACAAGAGATTGAGGCGATTAAAACATTTACGGAGTCTTTGCGTCTGGCCAATGAAGATTTTCATAAAGACCCAATGGGTGTGCCCTCTTTGGCAGCCTGGACCAATGTCCGCTCTGTATTGCCCAACTTTTCATACCGCTACAACGAAACCGTCAAACTGGACAATGAAAAATCATGACAGTGTTTAAGAAAAAGAGTATTCAAGAGCGTTTAGCAGCTCTGTATAATGCAGAAGAGAGTGCCAAAGCATATACTAAAATCATAGAGTTGATAGAGAAATATCAAAAGACGGTAACATCAAAACCGTATAAAATGAGTGAAAAAGATGTGATTCTTATCACCTATGGGGATCAGGTCATTCAGCCGGGAGCCGAACCTCTGGCTACTTTAAATCAATTTTTACTGGAAGAGGTAAAAGAGAGTATTACTACTGTACATCTGCTCCCTTTTTATCCATACTCTTCTGATGATGGTTTTTCAGTGATTGATTATAAAGATGTCTCCCCCAGAATGGGATCATGGGAAGATATTGCGCATTTAAGAGAAAATTTCAGATTGATGTTTGATGGTGTTATCAATCATGTTTCACAATATTCTTACTGGTTTAAGAGTTTTTTGGAAGATAATCCTCGCTATAAAACTTTTTTTATTGAAGTGGATCCCAAAACAGATCTTTCACAAGTAGTCAGACCCCGGACATCACCACTGCTGCATGAGTATAAAGATGTAAATGGAAAATTACGTTACATTTGGACAACATTTTCAAAAGATCAAGTTGATTTGAACTATGCTTCCTACCATGTGCTCATTGCCGTTTTGGATGTGCTGCTTTTTTATGTAGAGCAGGGTGCGACTTTGATTCGTTTGGACGCAATCGCTTTTTTGTGGAAAGAGATAGGCACCAGTTGTATCCATCTGCCCCAAACACATGAGATGATTCAGTTAATGCGGGAAGTGATTCATAAAGTGGCGCCTGAAGTTGTGATCATCACAGAGACCAATGTACCGCATGATGAGAATATCTCCTATTTTGGATCAGGAGAAGATGAAGCACAAATGGTTTATAACTTTGCACTGCCTCCTTTGGTGGCACATACTATTCTTTCTGCTGATACAACAAAACTCAACACCTGGGCAAAAAGTTTGACACTGCCTAGTGATAAAGTCTGCTTCTTTAATTTTTTAGCCAGTCATGATGGCTGCGGGGTACGCCCTGTAGCAGATCTATTGACGGATAAAGAACTTGACAATATCATCTCACATGTTGAAGAAAATGGCGGCTATGTTTCATACAGGGATATGGGAGATGGCAGTAAATCTCCTTATGAACTCAATGCCAGCTATATTGATATCATTTCATCGCAAGAAGAAGCAATTGGGATGCGGGCCAAGAAGTTTATGCTTACACAGGCTGTTAAATTGGCAATGCCGGGTGTACCAGGGATCTATTTTCATTCTCTGGTGGGATCAAGCAGTGATAGAGAGGGAGTAAGACGCAGTGGAGTGCTGCGATCTATCAATAGAGAGAAGTTAAATTACGATATCTTAAAGAAGGAGCTTGCCCAAAGTGGTAATTTACGTTCATTGATTTTTAGAAGTTACAAGCAGCTGCTTTCTATAAGAGAGCAGGAGAGTGCTTTTGATCCTTATAGTGATTTTGAAATCATTGATTTGCATAAGGGGATTTTTGCGATACATCGAAAAACAAAAAATAACAGCTTTGAGATATTGGCGATAAATAATTTTACAAATAAGTCGATATGGTTGCAGTTGCCTTCTTTTATAACAGAAGGTGCAATTGAATTAATAAAAAATAAAGAAATTAAAGATAAGAAAATAAAAATTGAATTATTTGATACAATGTGGATAAAATTTGATAAAGGAAACTAAATGAAAATTACAAAATGTTTATTCCCCGCTGCGGGATATGGTACACGATTCTTGCCTGTTACAAAGGCGATGCCCAAAGAGATGCTGCCGATCTTGACAAAACCATTGATTCAGTATGGTGTGGAAGAGGCAGTTGAAGCAGGTATGAATACGATGGCGATCATCACCGGTCGTGGTAAACGTGCGATTGAAGATCATTTTGATATCTCATATGAGCTTGAAAACCAAATCAAGGGAACTTCTAAAGAACATCTTTTGACAGAAATCAGAGATTTGATCAGTAAATGTACATTTACCTATACAAGACAGGTTGAGATGAAAGGTCTGGGTGATGCGATTCTTAAAGGAGAAGCGTTAATTGGGCATGAACCATTTGGTGTTGTGCTGGCAGATGACTTGTGTATCAATCCTGGCGATGACGGTGTATTAAAGCAGATGATTGCTTTAAATGACAAATACCGCTGTTCTGTCGTTGCTATCATGGAAGTACCGGAAGATCAAACGTATAAATATGGTGTGATTGACGGTAAAGAGATTGAAGATGGTGTTTTTATGATTTCTGATATGGTAGAAAAACCGGAACCTGATGAAGCACCATCCAATTTGGCGATTATCGGTCGTTATATCCTGACTCCAGAGATTTTTGATGTGATTCGGCAGACAAAGCCGGGTAAAAATGGAGAGTTACAAATAACAGATGCCTTGATGAACCTTGCCCGTGATGGAATGGTTTTAGCTTATAAGTTTAAAGGTAACAGGTTTGATTGTGGAAGTGTTGAAGGATATGTTGAAGCGACAAATCACCTTCATCAGCTAGAAAATAGTGAAGGGTAAGAAGTTAAGCTCTTTGGAGCTTAACTTTTAGAATTTGTATTCTGCTCCAAAGGTTAAATGATCAATGTCATCTTCTATACGTGTATAATTTGTATAAATATTATAATTTGTTCCCAGTTGATAGGCAAATCCGATACCGGCACTTAACCCTAAGTCATTTTTATCTGTTGCATCAGTACTGTCAGACTGGAGACTTAAATCAGACTGGATGCTTTCATAGACAAGACCGATTCTTGGTTTGACGCTGAGGTTGCCAAGCTTCCAGATATACGTACTGTACATACCCAATGACCAGAAATCAACATCTTTTTTGACATCATTTAAAGTGCCTTCCATCTTTTGAATACTGGCAGTACCTTCAAACTCCAGACCCAATCCCTGAAAAAGCGTTTTACCACCATTTAATACAACGGCAGTACCATTGTCAATGTTTGGATTGTCAACATCCTGCAATGCCACTCCTACGCCTACATAATCTAAAAAGTTTTCTGCATATGATGCTGAGGTCAATGAGAAAGTTAATAAAATTGCGGGTAATAATTTTTTCATAACAACTCCGATATATAATTTAATTAACTCTATTATATAATAAAAACTTTAAAATAATATTTAGTTCAAATATTTTGGCTATAATTTCAATATTATTAATTTTAAGGAGATAAAATGAAAAGAGTACAAACCAAAAAAGCTCCGGCTGCAATCGGACCTTATTCGCAAGCTGTGAAAGTGGGAGATATGATCTATACATCCGGTCAAATTCCTATGACGGCAGATGGCGTACTGGTAGCGGGTGACATTCATGAACAGACAAGACAAATCTTGGTGAACCTGCAGGCAGTACTTGAAGAAGCGGGAAGCAGTTTGGCTCAAATTGTAAAAACTACGATTTATCTGACGAATATGGATGATTTTATTGCTGTCAATACAGTGTACGGAGAATTTTTTGCTGGCTCATATCCTGCCAGGAGTACAGTTGCTGTAAAAACTTTACCTAAAAATGTAGATATTGAAATTGATGCAATTGCTGTATCAGAGCAGAATTATTCATTTTGATAAAAAAGCAGAGATACTACCTCTGCTTGATAATTTTACTTAAATTCCTTCCCCTATTGCTCTTTCTTAATAAACTTTTAAACATAAAAAAGATAAAATCCGCCTCTAAATTAAATAAGGACATAAAATGTACGCTATCATTAAAAACGGTGGAAAGCAATATAAAGTTCAAGAGGGAGATTATTTAGATCTCGATAAACTTGACGCTTCGCCGAAAGACAAAATCACTGTCGAAGAAGTTCTCGCTGTCAATAACGGGGAACTGACTATTGGTACACCATTTGTAAAAGGTGCAAAAGTTGAGCTTGAAGTAGTTTCTCATGGAAAAGACAAAAAAGTCATCATCTACAAAAAGAGAAGAAGAAAAGATTCTAAACTGAAAAAAGGTTTTAGAAGAGAGCACACTAGAGTTAAAGTTACTAAAATAGCTTAATAACACCTTTTATCAGTATCTGAGCGAATGCACGGATACTGGTGAACTTATCCTCAAGCAACTATTTACACACACTTCAATATAATAATCACAATAGAACCCTCTGAACAACTAGCCTATTTTGTTTCTTCTATTTGTTCAGAGGGTTCTTTACACTCGAGTGTTCTGAACAAACACACTTATTCACTAAGGCTGCGCCCTAAAATGGCTGTAGAGCCGTTCACAAGTGGGTTTGTTCAAAACACTCAATCTTAAATCAAGGTATTCAATGTTTATCGATAATGCAGAGATAGAATTAAGCTCTGGAAAAGGCGGACCTGGAGCAACTTCATTTCGTCAGGAAAAATTTGTTTTAAAAGGCGGGCCTGACGGCGGAGACGGTGGACGCGGCGGAGATGTTTACTTTGTTGTAGATAAAAACTCGCACACACTTTCATCTTTTCGCGGCCGCCACCATATGAAAGCCAAAAATGGCGCACCAGGTGAGGGACGCAAAAAATACGGTAAAAAAGGTGAGTCAATTGATGTTGTTGTTCCACCGGGTACCCAAGTCTTTGATGTGACAACAGGAGAACTTTTACTGGATTTGGTAAAAGATGGAGAGCGTGTCAAGTTTTTAGAAGGTGGGAAAGGCGGACTGGGCAACTGGCATTTTAGAAGTTCTACCAATCAACGTCCCACTTACTCTCAGCCCGGACTTCCAGGCGAAGTGAGATCTGTACGACTGGAATTAAAGTTGATTGCTGATGTTGGTTTGGTGGGGGTGCCAAATGTTGGAAAATCAACACTGATTTCAACGATATCCAATGCCAGACCAGAGATAGCAAACTATGAGTTTACAACACTGACTCCCAAACTTGGTGTGGTGAGTACGGATGATTTTGCTTCATTTGTGATGGCAGATATACCGGGTATTATTGAAGGAGCCAGTGATGGTCGTGGATTGGGATTGGAGTTTTTAAAACATATAGAGAGGACAAAATTTTTGCTTTTTATGCTGGATTTGGCAAATTATCGTCCACTGGAGGAGCAGTATCGTGTTCTAAAGGAAGAGTTGGCAAAATTTTCAGATACATTAAAAACACGAAGCTTTGCGATTGCTTTGACCCGCCTGGATGCAACGGATAAGAGTGAAGTAGATGAACGAATAGAAAATTTTATTAATTCATTGGGCAAAAAAGTGGATCAAAAAGACAATCTATATAAATTTGATCCAGAGTATCCAGTCTATATTCAGGATATAGACAGCTATGACAAGCGTGAAGCATTTTTTATAGCACCTATCTCATCAGTCGTGCGAACCAATGTTGAGCCTTTGAAATATGCTCTGTTAGAAGTGGTCAATCAAGTCAAAGAGGATGAGCAAGAAGAGTCATGAAAAAAAAGAGAATAGTGATTAAGGTGGGCTCACATGTATTGAGCCAGCAGGGCAGATTGGCACGGGATCGCATCATGAATCTGTGTGATTTTTTGGCAGATTTGATGTTGGAACATGAAGTTGTATTGGTTTCTTCCGGCGCTGTTGCAGCCGGCTATACAAAGCTTAAACTGGATAAGTCTATAGTAGGAAATAAACAGGCAATTGCTGCCGTTGGACAGCCCTATCTTATCTCTGTTTATCAAAAAAAGTTTGAAAAGCAGGGCATTGTAGTGGCTCAGATGTTATTGGGTGCAGATGATTTTGATTCTAGAAGACGCACGAGACATGCTAAAAATACGGTAGAAATATTGTTTAAAAATGGAGTGTTGCCTATCATCAATGAAAATGATGTGACCACGACTGAAGAGTTGGTATTTGGTGACAATGACCAACTTTCTGCACATGTAGCACACCATTTTGATGCGGATTTGTTAGTGATTTTATCAGATATCGATGGCTACTACGACAGTGATCCGCGAGAAAATCCAGATGCGCGTATGTTGAAAATAGTACATGATATCAATCAGGAAGATCTGGAAAAGATGCACACACCAAACCATGAATTTGCAACAGGCGGTATCGTTACAAAACTCAAGGCTGCAGCATTTTTACTCTCTGCCAATCAGGAGATGTTTTTAGCCAGCGGTTTTGATCTCTCAGATGTACGTAGTTTTTTACTAGAAGGTCAACATAAAGGTGGAACATACTTTAAAAAGGCACTATCATGATACGTGTATTGTTTATGGGAACACCAGACTACGCCACGGCCATTTTAACTGCTTTGATTGATGATAGTGATATCACAGTGACAGGACTGATTACACAGCCGGATAAACCTGTTGGCAGAAAACAGATTTTAACGCCACCCCATACGAAGGCTTATCTTTTGGAACATGCTATCAATATTCCGATTTATCAACCAGATAATTTAAGAAATGATGCAGCATATGATTTTATCAAAGAACAGGCACCGGATTTTATTGTAGTGGCTGCATTTGGTCAGATACTGCCTCAAAAAATTCTGGATTATGCGCCTTGTATCAATCTTCATGCTTCTATCTTGCCAAAATTTCGTGGTGCAAGTCCTATACAGGATGCAATTTTGTCTGGGGAGAAATATTCTGGTGTTACAGCGATGAAGATGGATGTTGGACTGGACACGGGGGATATGCTGGGATTTTCCTATCTGAATATAGAAAAATTCAATGCTATTGAACTTTTTGAAAAGTTATCAACTATGGCTGCTTCATTAACAGTAAAAGTCGTTAAAGACTATCAGAATATTGAAGCCATCAAACAAATAGACTGTGATTCTTCATATGCCAAAAAAATCAAAAAAGAGGATGGCATGGTAGATTTCACAAATGCACAGAAAGTCGATGCAAAGTACAGAGCATTTATCTACTGGCCGGGTATATTTTGTGCAAGCGGCTTGAAACTCAAAGATGTAGAACTTGCAAGCAGTGCAGGAGAGTTTAAAAAAGGTGAGATATTGGCGATAGATGAAGATCAGGCTGTTATCGGCTGTGAAAAAGGTTCACTCAGAGTAAAAACAGTACAGGCTCCTTCTAAAAAAAGTGTTGATATCGCATCGTATTTACGCGGACAAAGGTTGAACGTTGGAGATATCTTATCATGATAGTTTGCCATCTACACATCATTATCTAGAAGAGCAGTTACGCGAAAAAACATTGTTTCCTCCTATCGCCATTGTTGCCAGAGAGCAGTATGCGGGAGTCGGCTCACGCGGTAATAACTGGGAAGGTCTGGATGGCAATCTTTTTTTATCATTTTCTCTCTATAAAAATACATTGCCCTGTGATTTGCCTCTGGCTTCTACATCGATCTATTTTTCTTTTATCATGATAGAGATGCTGAAGGAGATGGGATCTGCTGTATGGCTGAAATGGCCCAATGACTTTTACCTCAAAGATAAAAAGATCGGAGGTACCATTACACGGGTTATTGGTGATGAAATCATACTCTGTTCTATGGGACTTAATCTGAAAAAAGCACCAGAAAATTTTGAAATAATTGATATAAATATCGAAAAAAAAGAGTTGCTTGAAAACTATTTTTTAAAACTAAAACAAGTTCCGACATGGAAGCATGTTTTTAGACAATATGAGGTAGAATTTGAAAAATCGAGGCACTTTTTTTATACAGATTTAAAGCATCAAAAAAAAGTACCATTGTCAAAGGCCACTCTTTTGGATGATGGCTCTATCATGATAGAACAAAGAAGGATATACAGTCTAAGATGAGTGAAATAATAGCAATTGCAAATCAAAAGGGCGGTGTGGGGAAGACAACAACAGCGGTCAACCTTGCTGCATCTTTGGCTGCTGCAGAAAAAAAAGTACTGCTTATCGATGCAGACCCGCAGGCCAATGCTACCATCGGCCTGGGTTTTTCACGAAGTGATTACGAGTATAATATCTACCATGTCATGATAGGGAGAAAAAATCTATCACAAGTCATTTTGAAAACAGAACTTAAAACATTGGATCTTGTACCGTCAAATATCGGTTTGGTAGGAATTGAAAAAGCTTTTTATGATGATACAACCAATGGCAAGGAGTTGATTCTCAAGAAGAACCTTTCAGTAGTCAAAGGAAAATATGATTACATAATCATTGATTCACCGCCGGCACTGGGACCAATTACGGTCAATGCTCTCTCTGCAGCACATTCGGTGATTATCCCAATACAGTGCGAGTTTTATGCCCTTGAAGGTTTGGCACAACTATTAAACACAGTGAAATTGATCAAAAAAACGATTAACCCAAAACTGCGTATCAAAGGTTTTTTACCGACGATGTACTCTTCACAAAATAATCTTTCCAGACAGGTATTACTGGATTTGCAGCAGCATTTTAAAAACAAACTGTTTGAAAATGAAGAAGAAGAATTTATCGTCATACCTAGAAATATAAAACTTGCTGAAAGTCCGAGTTTTGGGAAGCCTATCATCCTTTATGATATCAAATCAAAAGGCTCTATGGCGTATCAGCATCTCGCACAATCAATACTTGCATCAGCATAAAAGGTGATTTATAATGGCTAAAAAAAGTGGATTAGGAAAAGGTCTTTCTGCGATTTTAGAAGATGTAGAAGATGCCTACAAGCAGGATTTGGATGAAAACAGACACAATGATTTGGTGAAGAATATCCCACTGGAGAGTATCCGTCCAAACCCGTATCAGCCCAGAAAAGTATTTGAAGAGGAAGCTTTACGGGATCTTTCTCATTCGATTTTAAAACATGGCTTATTACAGCCTATTGTTGTTGTTGCACAAGGTGACGGGTATATGTTGATTGCCGGTGAGCGCAGACTGCGTGCTTCAAAATTGGCAGATCTTGACACTATCAAAGCTATCGTAACTGATTTTGAAGCAGACAATTTACGAGAATTGGCATTGATCGAAAATATCCAGCGTGAAAACCTTAATCCTATCGAACTGGCCAATTCCTATCAAGAACTGATTGAGCAATATGGCATTACACAGGATGAACTGGGTGATATCATCCATAAAAGCCGTACACAAATCACCAATACAATAAGATTGTTAAAATTAAGTACCTATACCCAGGATTTACTAACTGAAGGAAAGATATCACAAGGGCATGCCAAAGTTTTGATTGGACTTGAGGATAAGAAACAGCAGCTTATCGCTGATACTATCATTGGACAGAAGCTGAGTGTCCGTGATAGTGAAGAACTGGTGAAAAATCTCAAACAAAGCAATGAATCAGTAACTGCGGCGACACCGAAATCAAATAGTAAAACAACACATGAAACAATCAAGCTGGCAGTTGACAAATTATTGGATTATGGTATAAAATCAAAAAAAAGTTCAAATAAATTAATTATAGATTTTGATAATGAAGAAGATATTGAACGTTTTATAGAACTGCTTTCTTAAGCATCCAGATATTTTATAAATTTAAATTACAATTTATACTTTTTATGGTAAAATCAGGCCACTTTTATAGTATATATATTTGTTTGTATTAAACAGTATTATATTTACTTATAAAAATTTACTACAAGGCTATGAATGTTAGACATCAATCTAGGTTTACTCATTTTTACGGCAATTGTTTTCTTCACTTTAGTTTATTTTCTCAACAATATTTTGTATCAGCCACTACTGGGTTTTATGCAAAAAAGAGAAGATTTAATTAAAAGTGATATGGAGAACATTCAGCAAAACAGTGGTGATGTTGAAGCTTCTCTGGAAAAAGCAAATTTACTTATTTCAAATGCAAAAAGTGAAGCAGCTAAAATCAGAGAGAGTGCAGTCACTCGAGCAAAAGAAGCAGCAGCAAAAGAGTTGGAAATAGCACAAAAAGCGATTGAAGACAAATATGATGCTTTTCTTAATGAATTAAAAGGTGACAGAGAGATGCTAAAAACTGAGTTAGTATCAAATCTTTCAACTTATCAAAATTCACTGCAAACAAAATTAAAAAATATATAGGGATTTGGAAAATGAAAATTAAATATTTAACACTTTTACTTTTGCCTGTAGTTGTTTTCGCTTCTGGTGATGCTGAGGGTACACATGAAGGCGGCACTGACTTTTGGTGGAGACTTTTTAACTTTGTTATTTTCTTTGGGATTTTGTATTATCTGATTGCAGATAAAATAAAAGCTTTTTTCAAAGGCAGAGGAGATAAAATTGCAGGGAGATTGTCAGAAGTTGAAGAAAAGCTGAAAGAAGCAAAAGCTGAAAAAGAAGCAGCTGCAATGAAGGCAAAAGATGCCGAGAGCAGTGCTGCAGACTTAATAGAAGCTGCTAAAAAAGAGGCAGATATAATGACTGATAAAATCAATCAGGCATTGGCTCATGACAAAGCACAATTAGAGAAATCTTTTGAAGAAAGAATTGAAATTGAAACTAAAAAGATGAAAAAAGAAGTCGTCAATGAAGTTTTAGAAACAATGTTTTCTAGTGACAGTGCCAATATCTCTAATGATGATTTATTAAACATTATCAAAAAGAAGGTTGCATAAATGAGTGAAGCAATTGGGAAAAGATATATCAAGGCATTGATGGCATCAGTTGATGATCAGGAGCTTACAAGTATAAATAGTGCATTAGGAAGCTTGAAAAATGCATTTTCAAGCAAAAAATTTAATGATATTATATTGTCAAATGATGTAAGCAAATCCGCAAAAGAAGCATTTGTTCTTTCTATGCTTGAGGCACCAAGCGAGAAATTAAGCAATTTTATCAAACTTTTAAATGACAATGGGAGATTGAGTGATATCCCTGTAATGTCTAAAGAACTTGAAAAACAGATTGCCATAAAAAACAATACATACACAGGTGTTTTAATCAGTGATTTTGCAGTGGACAGTAAACAGATTGCTGAAATTGAAAAAAACTTAAGTACTAAATTGGGATCGACAATCAAACTTGAGAATTCTGTAACAGAATATCCGGGTTTAAAAGTTGAGATATCAGATTTGGGTGTGGAAGTTGGTCTGTCCACAGCAAGAGTTAAATCACAGTTAGCAGAACATATATTAAAAGCTATATAAAAAATTAAAGGAGATTTGAGTGAGCGCAAAAGTAAGAGCTGATGAGATTAGTTCTCTTATCCAAGAGAGAATTGAAAATTTTGAGCTAAATGTAGATATCGAAGAGACGGGTAAAGTCGTACAATATGCAGATGGTATAGCAAGAGTTTATGGTTTAAACAATGTTATGTCAGGTGAAATGGTTGAATTTGAAGACGGCGAAAGAGGAATGGTACTTAACCTTGAAGAGACAAACGTAGGTGTTGTTGTTTTAGGTAAAGGTACTGGTATCCATGAAGGTTCATCTGTCAAAAGACTGGGAAGACTTTTAAAGGTTCCAGTAGGTGAGGGTCTAGTTGGAAGAGTTGTCAATGCCCTTGGTGATGCAATAGACGGAAAAGGTGAAATTGAAGCTACTGAGCATAAATTTGTAGAAGAAAAAGCACCTGGTATTATGGCGAGAAAATCAGTTCATGAACCATTGCAGACAGGTATTAAAGCGATTGATGCACTGGTACCAATTGGTAGAGGACAAAGAGAACTGATTATCGGTGATAGACAAACTGGTAAAACAACTGTTGCGTTAGATTCCATTATCAATCAAAAAGGTCAAGATGTTATCTGTATCTATGTTGCAATAGGACAGAAACAGTCTAGTGTAGCGCAAGTTGTGAAAAGACTTGAAGAGAGCGGTGCAATGGATTATACGATTGTGGTCAATGCTGCAGCATCTGATTCATCAGCACTGCAATTCTTGGCACCATATACCGGTGTTACAATGGGTGAATACTTCAGAGATAATGGCAAACATGCGCTTATTGTGTATGATGATTTATCAAAACATGCGGTTGCTTATCGTGAGATGTCATTGATTCTTCGACGTCCACCAGGCCGTGAAGCTTATCCGGGTGATGTTTTTTATCTTCACTCAAGACTGCTTGAACGTGCAGCAAAACTTTCAGATGAACTGGGAGCAGGTTCTATGACTGCACTGCCAATCATCGAAACACAGGCTGGAGATGTTGCAGCTTATGTACCAACAAATGTTATTTCCATTACTGATGGACAGATTTTCCTTGAAACAGATCTTTTTAATTCAGGTATCAGACCTGCGATTAATGTCGGCCTTTCTGTTTCTCGTGTCGGTGGTGCTGCACAAATCAAAGCGACCAAGCAAGTTGCCGGTACATTAAGACTGGATCTTGCACAATATAGAGAATTGCAGGCATTTGCCCAATTTGCATCTGACCTTGATGAAACAAGTAGAAATCAACTTGAACGTGGACAGAGAATGGTGGAAGTGTTAAAGCAGGGACCATATTCTCCTGTTTCTATTGAAAAACAGGTTGTTATCATTTATGCGGGTGCCAATGGTTATTTGGATGATATTCCAGCTGGTGATGTTGTGAAGTTTGAATCTGAATTGATTCCATATATTGAAGCAAAATATTCTAATCTTTTAGAAGCAATTAGAAATGATAAAAAAATCACAGATGATAGTGATGCATTGTTAAAAACTGTATTGGAAGAATTTAAAGCAACATTTGTTGTAAAATAAGGTTGCATAGATGGCAAATCTAAAAGAGATTAAAAGAAATATATCAAGTGTTAAGAACACACAAAAGACAACACGAGCGATGAAGCTGGTTTCTACTGCTAAATTAAAAAGAGCAGAAGAAGCAGCGAAGCGTTCAAGGCAATATGCAGTCAAATTAAATGAGATGCTCAATGAAATGTCTGCAAAAATTAATAAATTTAAAGTAGGCGGAAGTAGCTCTAAATTTTTTAATGAAATTGAAAACCCTAAAGTAGTGGACATTGTATTTGTTACTGCTGACAAAGGGCTTTGTGGTGGTTTTAACATACAGACAATCAAAAGAGTCAATGCTCTAGTCAAAGAGTATAAAGACAAAGGTGCACATGTAAGATTACGTGCAGTAGGAAGAAAGGGTATAGATTTTTATTCTTTTCAAGGTGTAGATTTACTGGAAAAAGATATTGGTGTGAGTTCAGCACCAACTTTTCAAAAAGCACAAGAAGTGATCAATAAAGCTGTTGATGATTTTACAGCAGGTGAAAGTGATAAAATTATCTTGGTGCATAATGGTTATCTAAATATGATTACACAGGAAGTAAGACAAACAGATCTTATCCCGGTTGATATGAAAACACAAAGCGGTGATGAAGCAGCTTCAATGATGGAAATCGAAGCTGAAGATGAAGAAAAAATGTTAGATGAATTAGTACGTAAATACTTTGAGTACAATATGCATTATGCACTTATTGATTCATTGGCAGCAGAACACAGTGCCCGTATGCAGGCAATGGATGCAGCTACAAATAATGCCAAAGAAAAAGTGAAGAAGTTGACGGTTTCATATAACAAAGCAAGACAAGAATCTATTACCACAGAGCTTATTGAAATCATCTCTGGTATGGAATCATTAAAATAAATAATAAGAAATTAAGAAGGAGTAGTCTAGATGAAAGGTAAAATTTCTCAAGTAATTGGACCTGTTGTTGATGTTGATTTTGATGGATATCTTCCAGAAATCAATGAAGCGATTGAGGTAAATTACGTAGTAGAAGGTACAGAGCAAAAACTTATTTTAGAAGTTGCTGCACATGTTGGCAATAGTAGAGTAAGAACAATTGCTATGGATATGAGTGAAGGTTTGGTAAGAGGCTTGGAAGCTACAGCAAAAGGTTCTCCTATCAAAGTACCAGTGGGTGAAGAAGTCCTCGGAAGAATATTCAATGTTATTGGTGATCCAATTGATGAAGCTGGTGACGTGAATGCGAAACAAGAGTGGCCAATTCATAGAGATCCACCGGCTTTTGAAGATCAAAGTACAAAATCTGAGATTTTTGAAACAGGTATCAAAGTAGTTGATTTACTTGCTCCATATGCCAAGGGTGGTAAAGTTGGGCTATTTGGTGGTGCTGGTGTTGGTAAAACAGTTATCATTATGGAACTTATCCACAATGTTGCATTTAAACACAGTGGTTATTCTGTATTTGCCGGTGTTGGTGAAAGAACAAGAGAAGGAAATGATCTTTACAATGAAATGAAAGAGTCGAATGTTCTTGACAAAGTTGCACTGTGCTATGGGCAGATGAGCGAGCCTCCTGGAGCCAGAAATAGAATTGCATTGACTGGTATCACAATGGCTGAGTACTTTAGAGATGAGATGGGTCTGGATGTGTTGATGTTTATTGATAATATCTTTAGATTTGCCCAATCAGGTTCTGAAATGTCAGCATTACTTGGACGTATACCTTCTGCTGTTGGTTATCAACCGACATTGGCTAGAGAGATGGGAGCATTACAGGAGAGAATTACATCAACTAAAAAAGGTTCTATTACTTCTGTTCAAGCAGTTTATGTTCCTGCGGATGATTTAACTGATCCTGCCCCTGCAGCAGTTTTTGCACACCTTGATGCAACGACAGTTCTGAATAGATCTATTGCTGAAAAAGGTATTTACCCTGCGGTTGATCCTCTGGATTCTACTTCAAGAATGCTAGACCCACAAATCCTGGGAGATGAGCACTATAATGTAGCACGTGGTGTACAGTCTGTACTTCAAAAGTATAAAGATTTACAGGATATCATTGCGATTCTGGGTATGGATGAATTGAGTGAAGAAGATAAACTGGTCGTAGAAAGAGCAAGAAAAATTGAAAAATTCTTGTCACAGCCTTTCTTTGTTGCTGAAGTATTTACTGGTAGTCCAGGAAAATATGTTACATTGGAAGATACAATTGCCGGATTCAAAGCCATTTTAGAGGGTAAATATGATGATATGCCTGAAAATGCTTTCTATATGGTAGGCGATATGAAAGAAGCACTTGAAAAAGCAGAAAAAATGAAGGCAAAAGCATAAGCTTTTGCTCTCAAAGAAAGTGTGTACTTTCTTGTGAGTCTTTAAAGGAGAATAGATGGAAAAAATGAAACTTGAACTGGTTACTCCAAATGGTATTATTTTTAGTGGTGATATAAAATCAGCCACATTACCAGGTAGTGAAGGTGAATTTGGTGTACTTCCAGAACATGCAGGTACGGTGACAATACTAAATGCCGGCGTGATTGAAATCGTTAAAGCAGACGGTACTGAAGAGATGGTGGCAATCAACTGGGGTACAGCTAAAGTAGAAGAGACAAAAATTACTGTATTGGCAGATGGTGCTGTTGCAATATCTGGCAGTGGCGGAGATATAGCCAAATCTTTGGAAGAAGCAAAAGCATTGGTTCAAAGTATGAGTAACTCTGATGTTGCGATTGCTTCTGCTACCGCAAAATTAGAAGCAGCTGCAAAAGCCTTTTAGGTTGCATAAATAATGGATATATTTTTAACATATCTTACGCAAGGTGGATTTATTTCCACCATTGTATTAGTTTGGCTTTCTGTTTATTTTATCATCACAATGTGGATTTATATTTCTCGCACTTTAACACTGACAAATTGGGAGCGTGTGGAGAAATCTTCGTTAGAATCACTATTGAAAGGTGTTGCTAAAATAAAAAGAAACTCAATCTTGAGCAAATGTGTTGGCGCTCGCGAACACAATATCGCTACACTGGATATTTGTAAAAGTGTGGCAGAAAAGAAAGCGACTTCATATCTTGCCATGTTGTCTGTCATCGCATCTACTTCTCCTTTTATTGGGCTTTTTGGCACGATAGTTTCTATTTTGGAAACTTTTAGTCAACTGGGTGGTTCTGATACCGCATCATTGACTGTTATTGCACCTGCCATTAGTGAAGCACTCGTTGCTACTGCTGCAGGAATCTTTGTCGCTATACCTGCCTACAGTGCGCATATTTTTGTGAAGCGCAAAGCCTATGAAGTACTGAGTGTTATTCAGCGAGAAATTGATTTGCTACAGGTTGTATCACCCAACGAATCTGTTGAGAGTATCAAGAAATATGAACTTTGACTGGGATGAATCTCCTGATTTAAATATCACGCCTTTGGTAGATATTATGTTGGTTTTAATGGCTATTTTGATGGTGACAGCCCCTGTGATGGAATATCAGGATAACATTAATTTACCGCAGGGATCCAAATCCAAATCCATGCAAAAAATACCGGATTTGACAGTACGAATTGATGCCAGTAAGCGTATCCATATTGATGATGAATCTTATAGTATTAAAACATTTGCAGATGATTTTAATCTCCTGTCCCAAAAATATCCCAAAGAAACAGTTGTTTACATCAAAGCAGATAAACATCTCGAGTATGATAATGTCATGTTTTTATTAAAAGTTATCAAAGAATCCGGTTTTTCAAAAGTTTCGCTCGTTACCAATGGTTGAAAAAAGAATCTACAAAATTATTGCTTCCATTGGAGCAGTTTTCATTTACCTTTTTTTTGCTTATCTGCTAGTAGATTTTATCAAAGACCATAAAAATGTTATTGTAAATTTTGGTTATAATGTCGAGGATGCTATCGTTGTAGAACTGGATACACCAGAAGCCCAAAAGCCGGTTATTAAAAAAGAAGAAAAGAAAATCACACCCAAACCTCCAGCAAAAGAAGCTATAAAACCACCTCTGCCTGAAACAAAGCCTATCCAAAAGCAGGAAGAAAAAAAGCCACTTGAAAAGATAGAAGAAGCACCAAAACAAATCAAAAAAGAGAGTCGTGATATCGTTGCCAAAAGTGCAAAAGATCTCTTTTCAACTGTACGGACCAAGAAATATGATAAAATCATAGAAGAGCGTCATAAGCAGGATGCAGCACGGGCAAGTCGTCTAAAAAAACAAAAAGCTGAACAAAAACGCCAAAAAGAGATAGAAGAACGTGCGCGCAAACGCAAAGAGAAAGCCTTAAGAAAGATGCGTGAAGCGATGCAGAGTTTGGAATCTTCTTCCGCCGCATCCCATAAAAAAAGTGGTGTAGAAGATGCCTTTTGGAGTCCGGTATCCAATAGAATTGCTTCACTTTGGGAAAGGACGATTAGAACACAGGCGGGATTAAGTGCGGAAGTACGTATCCGCATTGACAACACCGGCCGCCTGTCCTATCGTATCAAGCGGCTCTCAAATAATAGACTCTTTGATCAAAAACTGCAAACATTTTTGGAAAATTTGGAGTATGAAACCTTTCCAAGATATAAGCATGGAAAATATACAGAAAAAGATATTTTATTTCAAGAAGAAGAATCTTTATAGTCCATTATCTTTTTATTATTAAAATAGCTATATAATAGATCCTATTTAGTGAGTAGGAGAAATATATATGCGTGTAGTTATCATGATAGTGATGTTTGCTTTGACAATGTTGGCTTCAGATGCAACGATTAAAATTGTTAAAAAAATCAAAAAAAATCCCACAATTGTGGTGGCAAATGCCAGTGAAGCAGGTATAGATGCTGTTGTCAACAGAAAATTGCTTAAATTGCTGATAGGTGATTTGAAAGTCAGCTCTAATTTTAAAGTTTCAGAAAATTATATAAACACAAGATATGATGGATCAAATCTCATCGGGGAGCTAGTGAAAAAAAAGACAGAGCTGCTGGTCAAATGTAAATTGTCACAAACTCCTGGCGGCAAGCTAAATGCCAAAGTCAAGCTGGCTAATGCCCAAAATGGTGCTTTGGTCTATGAAAAAGCATATGCCATCTCCAAACCAAACAGATATCCGTTTTTAGCACATAATATAGCAATTGATATCAATAATTATTTTGGTGCCCCGCCTATTGACTGGATGAATAAATATATTGTTTTTGCAAAATATACTGCTTCAGGAAAAAGTAATATTATTGTTTCAGACTATACCCTGTCATTTAAAAAGCAGATAGTTTCAGGAGGATTAAATATCTTTCCAAAGTGGTCCAGTGACAAACAGGATTCAATTTACTATACATCTTACAATCATGGAAAACCAACACTTTTTCTGCTCAACCTCTACAGTGGTGAACGTCAAAAAATCGCTTCAAGTTCTGGGATGATAGTCTGTTCGGATGTGAGTGATGACGGTACAAAACTTTTGATCACGATGGCACCAAATGACCAGCCTGATATTTATCTGTATGATAAGATCAGCGGCAGTAAAAAACGTATCACAAAATATCGCGGGATTGATGTGAGTGGCAGTTTTGTTGATAATGACAGCGGTGTTGTATTTATTTCGGAGAGATTGGGATATCCCAATATCTTTCACAAGGATATAAATGGCGGCAGGGTAGAGCAGATGGTGTATCATGGTAAAAATAACAGTTCATGTACAACCAGTGGCAAATATATCGTCTATTCAAGCCGTGAAAAGCAAAATGCTTTTGGCAACAGTGTCTTTAATCTTTATCTGATCTCAACACAAACTGATTTTATCAGAAAATTGACCACCAATGGTAAAAATATGTTTCCACGGTTTGCATCCGACGGTGAAACGATTTTGTTTATCAAAGATCAGGGCAGAAGCAGTTCGCTGGGTGTTTTGCGTCTCAATGCCAACAGAAGCTTTCTCTTTCCACTCTCAGCCGGAAAGATACAGTCGATTGACTGGTAGATAGCGCTTTAATATCGAATATGTTAGAATTTAATAAATGCAGGAGAAAATAAATGAAAAAAAGTATAATTTTTAGTGTAGTCCTAGGTGTTGTTCTTTTAAGCGGGTGTTCTGAAAAAGCACCTGAGATTGATACAGCAGTTGTCAATGCCGGCTTAGATGAATCAGCAGGTGAAGGTGTAGACAGCAATATCGATAAAATGGCAGGTATGGATAGTTCTGCTGTCACTTATGCGACAGAAGATGAACGAATTGCTGCTATTGAAAATGAGCTGGAACCGATTTATTTTGGTACAGACCGATATGACATCTCTGTGACTGAGAGTGAGAAAATAGACTTGGATGCCAATGTATTAAATGGTGCGTTGGCTTCGGATCTTGCTGTCAATGTTGAGGGTAATTGTGATGAGTGGGGTACGGACGAATATAATTACGCACTGGGTTTAAAAAGAGCAAAATCTACAAAAGACTCATTGATAGCAGCAGGTGTTGACAGTGCTAGGATGTCGATTGTCTCATATGGTGAAGGCAAACCTTTGTGTGATGAACACAATGCTGAATGCTGGCAAAAAAACAGACGTGCTGATGTCAAAGTGATGGCTCAGTAAGTATTGATGAAATATTTTATTGCAGGGATATTGTTAGCCGCTGTTTTAGTGCAGGCAGATGAACCTTCTGCCTTTGGGGCTGGAAGTATGGACAGTAGTAACCCTTACGGTTTAACCCAGACAGAACGCTCTGTTGTAGAAAACAGACAAGTTTCACTCTCCAATCAAAAACTGATTCGTCAGCAGGCCTTAAAGATAGAACAGTTACAAGAGACAGTTGAAGGACTGCGTACGGTGATTGATTCTATCAGCAGTAAGATAGGTCAAACGGGTCAAAAACTGAGTGAGATCAATGCCCAAAACAGTAAAGCTGATGCAACAGAAGTTGCTGCCATGCAGGCACAAATTGATACTTTGAAAAAAAAGAGTGAAAATAATTATCAAAAGATCAACCAGGCATTAAAAAATTTGACTGCGGCGATGGGCAACAGTAAAAAATCATCTAAAAAAAAAGAGACTAAAGCAAAAACAAAAGTAAAAAGCAACAGTGCCATCATACAGCGTGCTATCAGCGACTACCGGGCAAAACGTTATTCAAAAGCCAAAAAATCTTTTCAGCTATTGGCTGCAAATAATTATAAGCCGGCAAAAACGCACTATTATTTGGGTGAGATTGCGTATTATCAGAAAAATTATGAAGAGGCAATTGCCTATTTTAAAAAGAGTGTAGGTTTTTATGATCAGGCATCTTATATGCCGACATTGCTGCTGCATACGGCTTTGAGTTTTAAAAACCTGGGTGATAATGAAAATGCGCAGCGCTTTTTTGATACGATACTGACAAGTTATCCTGAGAGTTCACAGGCTAATATTGCAGAAAAATATCTGAATTAACACTATCATGATAGGAATGATTAGTAGATTTTACTTTTTTTAGGTAGAATGATCGCTGAAAAATAAAAAAACAATATAGGGGCATAATATGGCTATAACAGAAAACCAGGTAGTTGGTATTGAGTATGAATTAACAGAAGCGGGTGGAAGTGATGTTTTAGATTCAAATAAAGGACAAGCACCTTTAGAATTTATCACTGGAAAATCACAAATCATCCCAGGGCTTGAGAGCCAATTGGCACCACTTTCAAAAGGTGAAAGTGCTGATATCATGGTTCCGGCTGCAGATGCATATGGTGAGTACAACCCAGAAGCAATTGATGATGTACCACGGGAACAATTTGCGGGAATTGATCTAAAAGAAGGTTTACCACTTTTTGGTCAAGGTGAAGATGGACAGACTGTACAGGTTGTTGTGAAAGCATTTGATGATGAAAAAGTAACTATTGATTACAATCATCCATTGGCTGGAAAAGATTTATTGTTCTCTGTTACTGTAACAGAGGTAAGAGATGCAACAGCAGATGAAGTACTCAGCGGTCAAGTTGGCGGACCTGATGCCGGCGGAAGCTGTGGTACAGGATGTGGCTGTCACTAAGACTGCTACACTACAAAATGATTAGAGCATAACGCTCTAATCAAAACCTCTTTTTACTTCTCCTTTTTTTTACCATTAAACTGCTACAATATCTTTACTCTATAAGAAGGATACTAGATGAAAAAAATCGCTGCAATATTCCCGGGACAAGGGTCACAATCTATTGGTATGGGAAAAGATTTTTATGATAACAGTGCATTGGCAAAAGAGATGATCGAAGCCGCCAGTGACAGAGTGGAGTTTGACTTCAAATCACTGATGTTTGATGAAAATAACAACTTGGAAAAAACAGAATTTACACAGCCTGCTATTTTACTGGTATCATCGATTGCATATAAATTATTTGAAAATGAGATGACAATCAAGCCTATTTTTGCATTGGGTCACTCTTTGGGAGAGTTTTCTGCATTGGTCAGTGTCGGTGCATTGGATTATCTGGATGGTGTTGCATTGGTGCATCAGCGTGGGCAACTCATGCAAGAAGCCTGTAAGGGAGTGGATGTCGGCATGATGGCACTGATCGGTTTGGATGATGATAAAGTGGAGACATTGACCCAGGAAGCCAGAGATGCGGGCAAGCAGGTTTGGGCTGCCAACTACAACAGTGACGGACAAATTGTTGCGGCAGGAGCCAAGGCAGACTTGAATGATATGGCTACCACTTTTAAAGAAGCGGGAGCTAAAAGAGCATTGCTTTTAAATATGTCTATCGCCAGCCACTGTCCACTTCTGGAATCAGCAGCCACACCGCTGAAAGAGAGCCTGGAGAAATATTTAAAAGATGAGTTTCTGGCACCGGTTGTTTCAAATGTTACAGCCCAAAAGTACAATACAAAAGCAGACGCAATTGAATTGCTGGGTAAACAGTTGACTATGCCGGTTAAATATAAACAATCTATCAAAGCTTTTGAAGATGAAGTTGATCTTTTTGTAGAATTTGGCGGTGGTGTTTTAAAAGGGCTCAATAGAAGAGGTGTAAAAAATCCTACAATCTCCATTACTGATATGCAAAGTTTGGAAAGTACATTTTCTGAGTTATCATGATAGTAGCGATCTCTCAAATCTCACCCAGACTCAGCCGGGACAATTTTGAACTGCATGCAGCAGAGATAGAGAAGGTGAAGGGGCAGGCTGATCTCATCATCTTCCCGGAGTTGTCAATGAATGGCTATATCTTGATGGATTCTGTGTATGAAGATGCTTTTTTACTGGATGAGTTTGGTCTATTTGAAGAGTTGAGTCTGGAGTGTGATATCCTGATTGGTGCCGTGACCAAAGAGTCGCATCGGATTTATAATTCTGCACTTTATTTTTCCAAGGGCAAACTCCATGCTATCCACCATAAAAACAATTTGCCAAACTATGGTATGTTTCAAGAGGCCAGATTTTTCTTTGCCGGGGAAGAAATGTGCAGCTTTGAAACAGTACATGGCAGCTGTATGATGGTAATCTGTGAAGATTTATGGCATGCTTCGACTATTGAGAAGGTAGCCAGTCAAAAACCGGATTTTTTGTATGTGATTGCCAATTCTCCAGCGAGAGATTTTGCGGATGGGTTGCTGGGAATAGAAAAACAGTGGACACGCATTTTATCGACAACTGCCATACTCTCAGGCGCACATGTCATTTTTTCAAATCGTGTAGGTTTTGAAGACGGCTTGGGATTTTGGGGCGGAAGCAAAGTGATCAATCCCAGCGGAAAAGTAGCAGCTGAGGCAGCATTGTTTGAAAAAGAACAATTGATTTTCAAGATTGATAAAAATCTATCTGATGTACAAAAATATTTACTCAGAGCAAACTAAGGAAGCAAGATGAAAATAGCGATAATGGGAGCTATGGTTGAGGAAATTACACCTTTGCTGGAGACATTAAAAGAGTATAAAAAGTGTGAATATGCAGGCAATGTTTATTATGAAGCGGAGTATAAAGGGCTTGAACTGGTTATTGCCTATTCAAAGATAGGAAAAGTATTTTCTACCCTGACAGCGACTACGATGATAGAAAAATTTGGTGCAGAAAAATTACTTTTTTCAGGTGTGGCAGGTGCGATAAATCCTGCTTTGAAGATTGGGGATTTGATCGCTGCTACGGCTTTGTGTCAACATGATGTTGATATTACAGCCTTTGGTCATCCTGATGGCTTTATCCCTGAAGGAAAACTTTTTATAGAGAGTGACCAAACGCTATTGTCACTGGCCAAAGAAGTTGCCATGCAGATGGATAAAAGTCTGCTTGAAGGAGTCATTGCAACAGGTGACCAGTTTATCGCAGATGAAGAGAGAAAAAACTGGATTGCAAAAACCTTTGATGCTGATGCCTTGGAGATGGAAGGAGCGAGTGTAGCGGTTGTGTGTGATGCACTGGATGTACCATTTTTTATCTTGCGTGCTATCAGTGATGCGGCCGATATGGATGCGGGATTTAACTTTGATGCATTTTTAGAGAGTTCTGCCAAAGAGAGTGCTGCATTTGTGATGAAGATGCTGGATAAATTAGCTGTTTAATGGTACAACTCTCTAAAAAACTTCTCAGTATCGTTGGACGCACCAACGCAAAGTATAGCTTGATGAATGAGGGGGATCGTGTACTTTTGGGTTTAAGCGGCGGGAAAGATTCACTGACTTTAGCCCATGCCCTGAACCATCGCCGTAAGGTGGTGCCTTTTGATTTTGATTTTTTGGCGGTGACGGTGGATTATGGGGATGGGACAGATTTTTCTGCTTTAAGTGCACATTGTAAGGCACATGATATACCGCATATCGTCCACAAGACAAACATCTATGAAGTCGCCAAAGATACGATACGCGAAAACTCCTCTTATTGTAGTTATTTTTCTCGTATGCGTCGGGGAGCACTCTATCAGGTCGCTCTTGATAAAGGCTATGGGAAACTCGCACTCGGACATCACTTGGATGATGCTGTAGAGAGTTTTTTTATGAATTTTCTTTATAATGGCGCACTGCGTTCTATGCCGCCTATATACAAGGCAGACAATGGGCTTTTGGTCATCCGACCACTCATCCATGTGCGTGAGCGTCAACTCATCGATGCCGCCGTGAATAACGCGATGCCAACCATCGGTGATGAAGCGTGCCCTGGGTTTAACTTTGAAGCGAAGTTGCCCCATGCCAGAGCTGAAACCAAACGATTATTGCATGAGATGGAGAAAAACAATAAACAACTCTTTGTCTCACTCAAAGCGGCTTTTGAACATATCCATGAGAGTACATTTTTTGATGATGAAAAGTTAAGGAGATAAGGCATGATAAAGATTATAATGGCTGCATGGAGTCTTTTTTTGTTTGGTTGCGGAGATGTGCATGAAATTGCACCGGAAAAAAGAAATGTTAATTTAAAGCAGAGTATGCAGGGTGAACATAATCTAACAGATCTCTCTGTCAAGAAGCATAAAAAAACGGCAGCAGTACCAACCAAAATAGAGACAGCACCCTTGCCTAAAAAAGAGAAAATTGTTAAGCATTCTAAAAGTTTAGAACATTTTTTTAAAAAAGTTTCTACTAAAGAAGCAAATCTCTCAAAACCTGTATCTGCGGGAGCCAAAAGCGTGGCTATTGCTGAGAGCAACAAGAGCCAACTTTCAAAATTTCAAAATGCCTATAAAATAGCAGAGAAAAGAATACAAAAAGATATTTTAGTTGCCAAAATAGATAAAAATACGACTCTTGCACTAGCCCGCATTGATGCTGAAAAAACAAAAATTCTCAAATCAAAAGAGTTGGAATCTTCTCTACTATCAGCAAAACTGCAAAACAGTATCAAAGAAAAGGAGATTGCTGCAAGTGTGGAAAAGTCCAAGATTGATAAACTAATCAAAGAACAGGAACTCAGTAATAAAATGCAGCAGCTTCAATTGCAGAATGCGCTCTCTTTGCAGGAGCAAAAAAATAGGGTCTTGGTAGAACATGAAAAGATGGCACTTTATAAGCTTATCATGATAGTTGTAGCAAGCTTGATATTGATAGGGTTGTTTGTACTTTATTTTATCAATAAAAGAAACCGCGAAACAAAACTGAAACTACAAGAGGAAGAGATTTTAAAAGAGCGTCAGATGCAGCTGTTGGAACATCAAAATGCACGCATAAACAAGATGCTTGATATTGTTTCCAAGAGTGAGAACCTATCGAAAAATGTAGAAAAAGAGTTACTTGGTGTGATCAAAGATGCAGGCAGAATCAACTGGATGATTGATGATGGCAGGGGGAAAAGAAAAGGAATTATTTTCAAGAATTGAGAAATTTTTGGGCATCTATTGCATCATCCCATTTGGTTTTTTTGTTGGTTCTTTTTAAAATACGTCTTGTTTGAACCATAAAATAGACTATCATGATAGTGCAGAAAAAGAGTTCTAGGTAACTCCAGGAGCGAAGTTTTGCGTCTCCTGTGACTATCCAAAAAATCTCCCATACCAATACTACTTGCAAAGCAAGATAGAGCAAAGGCTTAAGATAAGAGTGACTTCTTCGTTCAAATTTATATTTTTTATGCATCTATATAAATCGGCATAAGGTGTTGTTTGCTTAAAGCTTTTTCATCCCCGATTCATCCACTGTAATTTTTTTGGCATCTATCAGCGTGGTTAATGCACGTTTATATGCTTTTTTACTCAATCCAAATATTTTTTGAATTGCTATGGCATCACTTTTATAATTGTAGGGCAAAGTGCCGTTTTGATTGAGCAATGCCTCTATTTTAGCCGTGGCATTGTCATTTGATTTTTCTTTACCTATCGGTTGTAAAGAAAGATCGATCTTGCCATCTTTTCGGATTTCTTTGATATAGCCTTCTTTTTCTTCTCCTATCATGATAGGTTCAAAGATCTCATTTTTATAGAGCATTCCTTCATAGCTTTTATTGATGAGCGTTTTATATCCCAGTGGTGTGGATGCCATGATCAGCAGAGATACTTTCTGGTTTGTACTGAGATCTTTGATATCACCGTCAAGATATTTTCCTATTTTTTGAGAAGCAATGAGCCGGTTTGTCTTTTCATCGAGGGTGATATAAAAAAGTCTTTCATCTCCCACTTTGAGATTTTTCTGTTCACGCAGAGGCACAAAGAGATCTTTTGGCAGACCCCACTCTAGAAAGAGACCGTGTGGATTGGTATCGATGACTTTTAAAAAGGCAAAATCTCCCAACATGGCTTTTGGTGTGAGTGTTGTGGCCACGATACGGTCTTCAGAGTCCGTATAGACAAAGACATCGATTGTATCACCCAACTCCATTGCATCTGTGACGTAGATATTTGGAAGCAGGACTTCACTGTTGTCCCCAGAGAGAAGATACAGACCGTTGTCACTCTCTCTATTGATAGTCAGCGTATTGACTGTACCTATCATGATAGTATGATTCATGCGTCTACCAGTGCTTTCACTGTCTCTATAAAGCCAGCTGAATCGTTGGGACATTTTGCTACGCGATAGTCAGCGTATTGGATCATTTTTGCTTCGATACGATACTCTATGTCAAGTTCAAACTCCGTTTCAGAATTGTCAAGGACAAAGGAGAGTGGGACGATGAGTACTTTTTTGCTTTCCAGTTTCTCCAGGGTGTCTCCAAGAGAGGGTTCGAGCCATGGAATGGGCCCTAGTTTGGATTGGTAAGCGAGGTGGATATCCTTAAATATCAGTCCCTCTTTTGTTAGCAGTTTTGAAAGTATCTTGACATGCTCTTCTATTTCATCTTTATAGCTGTCTCCATCACAGACGATTTTTTTGGGAAGAGAGTGGGCAGAAAAAATGAGATCAATTTCTTCCAAATTGTCTTTTTGGGGGCATATTTTTGCTTTGATTGTGTCTAAAACGCTCTGATTGTAGTGTGCATTTTTATAAAAAGGTTTGATCTCTTTGACCTTGGGCAGATAGTTGATCATTTCACAAGTTTCATAAAAATCTTCCAAAGAGGATTTGACTGTAGTAGTTGAGTAGTGTGGATACAGTGGAAAAAGTACAATTTCTTCTACTTTTTTGGCTTTCAGCCAACGCAGTTCTTTTTCGGCAAATGGCGGTGTATAGCGCATAATATTGACAACAATATGATCCGGGTACTCTTTTCTGACTGCTTCAAGCAGTTTTTGTGTTTGGGTTACCAGCGGCGAAAAACCACCTAGCTTTTTATAGTTTTCTCTCGCTTCTTTTCCTCTGGCTGTTACGATGGATGTGGCAATGATTTTACGAACAAATTTTTTTTTGACAGTAATGATGTTTTTGTCATTGAACATATTTTTTAAAAAGACACCCACTTCATCCAGATTGTGTGGTGCCCCCATATTTAAAAAGACGATTGCCTTTTTCCCCTCTTTCATGATACTCCCTTTTTTAAATAAATCTCAAAGCCTTTTTCCCCAGACAGCAGTGTGATATAACCCTGGTGTGCTTTTACTATCTCCCCAGATAGTGCCAGCCCCAGACCATGCCCTTTTGTTTTGGTGGTTTGAAACGGTTCATATAAAATATTTTCATCTTTGATCGCTGCGCCGGAATCTTTGACAATTATGATATCATAATTTTTATTTTTGCTGTATGTAAACGTAACTTTTCCACTGGCGTAGGCATCTTCTTCTATCGCATCAATGCCATTATAAAGAAAGTTTTGCATGACCATAGAGAGCGTATCCAAATCTGCAAATATCTCTACATCGGGAAAATCAATCTCTAACGCTATCTCTTTGGTATAGCCATAGTTTTCAAAAGCATCCTCGATCTCCTCCTGGAGTGAGAGCAGCGGGAGCATCTCTCTTTTGATCTGTACACCTTTGGTAAACAGCAAGGTGGATTTGATGATGCGTTCTACCCTGTAGAGTGATTTTTTGATCTCCAAAACGAGGGGCTTGTTGGGGGTAGCTACTTTTTTCAGGAGTGTGGATGAGAGCAGTGAAATAGCACCGATGGGATTTCTGATCTCGTGTGCCAGATGGGCTGCCACTTTTCCCATAGAAGCCAGACGTTCATCTCTTTTTTGTTCAGTGATATCTGTAGCGGAGATTACCAGCTTTTGTGACGATTTTGTGATATTGATAAGGTATATATGCTGTGCAAATTCCAATTCAAATTTATTTTTTTCAATGTCTATTTGATCGAGCAGGTCAGGGAGCTTTTCCGCTTTTGAATTTTGTAAAAATATCGAATAGTCTTTTGCCAGTACCCAGATTGCATTGGGTAAAGATTCGATGATCTGTGTGATAATATCCTGGAGATTTTGATAAGATTCATTGAGGGATTTGTACTCTTTTTCTACTACATATGTTTGAGATATGAGCGTATCCAGTGTACTTTTGAGTTGCTCTTTCTCATTTTCATTGAGATGTTTGAGCAGGTTTTCATCTATCATGACAAGAGCCTTTCAAAGCTTTTTAAATCATATAAGAACACTTGTTTATCTTCACCTTTTTGCAATTCTTTGCTAAAACCGCGTTTGGAAAAGAGTGCATAACTGTCTGCACGCAAATGCGCTTTTTGTGTGACTTTTTTTAATTTATTGAGTATATTTTTACTGATTTTATGATTTTTCCATTTACATTCACCCACGATTGTTGTGCCATTTTTCAGCTTGATCAGCAGGTCAATCTCAACATCTTTGTCCCAGTATCCGCCGAGTTCTTTGATCTCTCCTTGATGAAAAGATGCGATCAGAGAATTGGAGAGTTCTTCAAAAAAGCTGCTGACAAAATAGTCCAAATCAGCCTGAATATCGTCTAAAGTCTGATTATACTCATTTTTTTCTAAAGCGGCAGCATGGGGATAGATAAAGGTGAACCAAAAACGGTAAAATTCTTTTGAAAATTTTATTTTGTCTTCTCTTTTGTAGCCTCTAAACTCTTTTTTGAGCGGTCCCAGATGTCGAAGCAGTGGTTTTTCTCTGGTATACTCTTTTTGGATGATATCCTGGTCATAAAGGATTTT
This sequence comes from Sulfurospirillum sp., assembly GCA_024762875.1. GTDB lineage: Bacteria > Campylobacterota > Campylobacteria > Campylobacterales > QNZT01 > JANTGR01. Next base: position 3,520 of record JANTGR010000005.1, on the reverse strand, counting down.
ATAAATTTCCCGGCCTCTGGACTGGCTGACATCTTTATAGATGGAGTAGTGTTTTCTGGTACCGATGGCAAGCCTGTGCAGGGTAGTTTCTATATCAGCCTGCAATCCTGGATCACTGCTGAAAACAAGCTGCTTTTTGATGTTGTTGTATTGTCTGAGAATATTGTGTTTTATATTTTGTATCAAATCTTCATGATTATTTAAAACACTTAAGTCACTATATCCGTCAAAGACGGAAAAATAGGAGATCAACTCTTCCATCTCCAGATAAGGCATATGTTTATAAAATGTTTTAAATCTTTTACTTTTCAAATACTTTTACAGCTCACTTATATTATTATGTTATAATTATAGCATAAGGGCGCCTCTAAAAAGCCCAGATACTCATAATGGGCTTTGAAAAAGTAAGATTTGCAAAGAGATTTTTGAAATCCTAGCCGTAGCTAAGATGAGAAAATATCTTTGTGAAGATTGCTTTTTCAAAGCCCACCCTGTGGGCATAACTAGCTTTTTCTTATGCGTCGTTACTCACTCTTGAATTAGCTACGGCTAGTCCTGCGAGAGAGTGCCTAGCCTAATAAAAAGCTAGTGATGTTATGAGTATCTGGGCTTTTTAGAGGTGCCCTTAATTGACAAGGAAATGTGTATGGGTGTTTTTACAGATCTTGAGAGTGAATTTGACTATGAAATTGTAGAAGAATTTTTTTCACATTATACGATTATGACTGAGTCAATGGAACGCTTGATTTTGGGCCTGAGGGATGAAGCTTTGTATGTCAGTCATATCAATCAGCTTTTTCGCATCTTTCACAATATCAAATCAGCTTCTGGTTATCTGAAAATTGTACCTATCAATAAACTGGTCACTCTGGGCGAAGAGATACTTGAAGAGTGCCGGCTTGTAGAAGGCAGAGGCAGCAAAGAACTTGTTGACTGGCTGATTGCTGTGAGTGACCAGTTGGCTGTCTACAGAGAAGATCTGGAAGCAGATAAAGAACACTTTTCATCTCCTAATCACTTCATCATCAAAGTACCTACACACTTCATTCAAAAATAATACCAAATAGACGATATTACTTTTATTCACAGCAGAAAGGTAAATATGTCGTTAAAAAAGCTAAATAAAAATGATGCTCCCAAACAGATAACCAATCATGAAAAAGTGATGCAGGAAAATGACTTTATTGTATCTAAAACAGATACCAAAGGTGTGATTCATTACGGGAACCGCAGCTTTGTGTCAATGAGCGGGTATGACAAAAAAGAGATTATCGGTGCCAATCATAATCTCATCAGACACCCTTTTATGCCTCAGATTGCTTTTAAACTGGCATGGGAACTGATTGCACAGAAAAAAGAATTTTTCGGATTTGTTAAAAATCTATGTAAAGACGGAGGATTTTACTGGGTATTTGCCTATATTACGGCAGATGTAGATAAGCAAGGCAATATCATCGGATATACCTCTTTTCGTAGAAAACCTTCCCCATCTGGAGTTGAAGAGATCAGATCCGTGTATAAATTACTCAATGAAGCAGAAGCGAGAGGCGGGATGCAAGCATCTGAAAAACTGCTTAACACCTACCTTCTGGATAACAAAACCACTTATGAAAAATTTGTGCATGAACTGCAGACAGGAGTTGTGGCATGATTGATAAAAAATTTAACAGTATCAGCTTTTCGGTTTTATTTGTCAGTGTCGCTCTTGCTGCTGGCTATCTGGCATGGTTTCAGTCAGATTTTATTGCGGCAGGTATATTGGGGGTTATGATGATGGTGACACTCTTTTTGCCTGCGGCTAAAAAGAGCCAGTCAGAAGATACAGCGCTTTTGGATGAGATACTGCGTATTTCTAAAAAGGCGGGCAATGGTGAGCTCTCTTCTCGGATAGAAACAACGGATGAATTCTCAAAAGAGGGACAGATAGCCTGGGCTATCAATGATATGCTGGATCAGGTAGAAGTTATTTTACGTGAAAGCCGCAATACAATTCGAGAAATCAACCAGGGGAAAACATACCGGTCTCTTTTTCCTGCAGGCCTGCACAATGAGTTTTACATTACTTCCAAAGCAATTGATCAGGCAATCAATATCATGCGCGCAAACAGAAAAGACCAGATACGGGGCAACTTGACTGATAAATTTAACAATATCGGCGATGGCATCAAAGGGGGATTGGATACCATTGCAGCTGATGTCAAAATGGCCAATACTATCTCTTCTGATATTGCTTCACAATTAGTCGATGTTTCACAAAATTCACAAAAAAGTTCAACTTCTATCAATCAGGTAGTAGATGAATTAGAAGATTTAACACATATGGTTTTAGATAACGGCGCTTCGATCGAAGCCTTAAATGAAAATGTCAGCAGTATCACTTCCATCATCAATCTGATCAAAGATATCGCAGATCAGACCAATCTACTGGCACTCAATGCTGCGATTGAAGCAGCACGTGCAGGAAGTCATGGACGTGGTTTTGCTGTTGTGGCAGATGAAGTGAGAAAATTGGCAGAAAATACACAAAAAGCGACTTCAGAAATCGCTTTGAGTATCAACAGCCTGCAGCAGCAGTCAAATGAGATACAAAGCAATTCTGAAAAAATGAGTACGGTTTCAAGCAAAGCAAAAGAGACGATGATCAGTTTTGATGACATGATACAAACGCTTGATCAGGAGATCAAAGAGTCAACTAATGCATCAAATTACAGTTATTACAAACTGTTAACGACGATGATGAAGATAGATCATATTTATTTTAAAAATAGGGCATTTTCAGCTGTGGCAAGTTCTAGTGTTGATCTGGATGAGTTTGCCGATGCACACCATTGTAATTTTGGCAAATGGCTGGATGGTGAGGGAGCAAAACTCTTTGGTAAATCACCATACTTTAAAACAATTGTCCAGGAACATCATGCCCTGCATCATGAGATTACACAAAATATTGAATGTGTTCATGATGGGCACTGTCTGGCAAGCGGAGACAACAGTATCATTGTTGAGCGCTTTACCAAAGCAGAAGAGCATAGTCAAAAACTCTTTGAGAATCTAGATTTGATGGTTGAAAACTGCAACAAAGCAAAAGCCCTGGCTTGACAGCGCTATAACCCTCTTTAAAATATTTTAGATAAAATATCCCACTTTAAAGAAGGGTTATTATGATAGCATGTGAAAATAAAACCGACAAAGAAATTCCGCTGGCTTTGCTGGAGCAAATTAGAGCCTATCTGAGTGATGATGAGGTAGAACTTATCATCACAGATGACAGTGAGATACAGGCTGTCAATCTTGCCCAAAGAGGTAAAGACAAGGCAACAGATGTACTCAGTTTCCCACTTGAGATGATAGAAGGTTTCCCTCTGGGCTCTATCATGATAAGTGCAGACAGAGCCCAGGAAGTGGCTGCTGATATGGGGCATAGTTTTGCAGATGAAATTGCTTTGCTTTTTACCCATGGTATGTTGCATCTGTTAGGTTATGACCATGAGTGTGACGCAGGAGAGATGCGGATCAAAGAGAG